>JAFMJA010000069.1 GCA_017853735.1 Burkholderiaceae bacterium
GTTGGCGGTGGCCATGCCGGCACCGAGGCCGCGCTGGCCGCTGCGCGCATGGGCTGCGCCACCCTGCTGCTGACCCACAATATTGAAACCCTGGGCCAGATGAGCTGCAACCCATCGATTGGGGGCATTGGCAAGGGCCACCTGGTGAAAGAGGTCGATGCCCTGGGCGGGGCCATGGCTCTGGCCACCGATGAAGGGGGCATTCAGTTTCGCATTCTCAACAGCTCCAAGGGGCCGGCGGTGCGGGCCACCCGGGCCCAGGCCGACCGCATTTTGTACAAGGCGGCCATTCGGCGCAAGCTGGAAAACCAGCCCAATTTGTGGTTGTTCCAGCAGGCGGTGGATGACCTGATGGTGCAAGGCGACCGGGTGGTGGGTGCCAGCACCCAGGTCGGCATCCAGTTTCGCGCGCGCACCGTGGTGCTGACCGCGGGCACTTTCCTTGATGGCAAGATCCATGTGGGCCTGAACAATTACGCTGCGGGCCGCGCGGGCGATCCGCCGGCAGTCAGTTTGTCGCACCGCCTGAAAGAGCTGCAGCTGCCGCAAGGGCGGCTGAAAACCGGCACGCCCCCGCGCATTGACGGCCGCAGCATCGATTTTTCTCGCTGCATCGAGCAACCCGGCGACGGCATGCCGGGCGGGGCCAATGAGGGCCAGGTGCCGGTATTCAGTTTCATGGCCCCCGCCTATGGCGGTGCCGCCATGCACCCGCAGCAGGTGCCATGCTGGATCACCCACACCAATGCACGCACCCACGAGATCATCCGCTCCGGCTTTGACCGCAGCCCCATGTTTACGGGCAAGATCGAGGGGGTAGGGCCGCGCTACTGCCCCAGCGTGGAAGACAAGATCAATCGCTTTGCCGACAAAGACAGCCACCAGATCTTTCTCGAGCCCGAAGGGCTTACCACCCATGAGTACTACCCCAACGGCATCTCCACCAGTCTGCCTTTTGATATTCAGTACCAGCTGGTGCGCTCGATGCAGGGACTGGAAAACGCCCACATCCTGCGCCCGGGCTACGCCATCGAGTACGACTACTACGACCCGCGCGCGCTGAAAAGCAGCTTCGAAACCAGCCAGATCCAGGGCCTGTTCTTTGCTGGCCAGATCAATGGCACCACCGGCTACGAAGAAGCGGCGGCCCAGGGCCTGTTCGCTGGCATCAACGCCGCCTTGCAGTGCCGGGGCGAGGCGCCCTGGCTGCCGCGCCGCGATGAGGCCTACCTCGGGGTACTGGTAGATGACCTGACCACCCAGGGGGTGACCGAGCCGTATCGCATGTTTACCAGCCGCGCCGAGTTCCGGCTGCAGCTGCGCGAGGACAACGCCGACATGCGCCTGACCGAGGCCGGACGGCGCATGGGTCTGGTGGACGACGCGCGTTGGGAGGCGTTTTGTCGCAAGCGCGAAGCGGTTTCACGTGAAACCGAACGCCTCAAATCAATCTGGGTCAATCCGCGCAATCTCCCGGCCCCGGAAGCTGAGCGGGTGCTGGGCACCACGATCGAGCGTGAATACCGGCTGCTTGACTTGCTGCGCCGGCCTGATGTGAGCTACCCCGGCCTGATGTCGCTGGACGGCGGCAAATACGCAAGCGCTGATGTTTCACGTGAAACCCTGGGCGAGCTGGCCGTGCCGGTGATCGAGCAGGTGGAGATTGCCGCCAAGTACGCTGGTTACATCGACCGACAAAAGGAAGAGGTGGAGCGTGCCGCCCATTACGAGGGCCTGCGTCTGCCGGCCGATCTGGATTACATGCAGGTGAGTGCGCTGTCGATCGAGGCGCGGCAGAAGCTGCAAAAGCACCGGCCCGAAACCCTGGGCCAGGCGGGCCGCATTTCGGGCATCACGCCAGCGACCATTTCCCTGCTGCTGATCCACCTGAAAAAAGGCGGCTTCAGGGGGTTTGCCAGAACAGAAGATGCGCCGGCCCTGGGTCTGAGCGCATGAGCCAAGCACTGGCGCCCGGCCTGCGGGCTGGGTTGTCCGGGCTGGGCCTGTCATTGACCGAGCGGCAAGTCGGACAGTTGCTGGACTTTCTGGGCCTGATCCAGAAATGGAACCGGGTCTACAACCTGACTGCCTTGCGCGACCCCGAAGACATGTTGACCCACCATTTGCTGGACAGCCTGGCGGTGATCGGGCCCTTGCGTGAGCAATTGGCGGGGCGGCAACCGGCCGATGGCCATGGTTTTCGACTGCTGGATGTGGGCTCTGGCGCCGGCCTGCCGGGCGTGGTCATTGCCATATGCTGCCCAGACATTGCGGTGACCTGTGTGGACGCTGTCGCCAAGAAGGCGACCTTTGTCCAGCAGGTGGCGATCACGCTGGGGCTAGGCAATCTCCAGGGTTTGCACGCCCGGGTGGAGCGCCTGGAGGAGTGCTTTGATGTGATCAGCTCGCGTGCCTTTGCCGCCCTGGGCGACTTCACTGCCTGGTCGCGCGCTGCGCTGGCGCCCTCGGGCATCTGGCTGGCCATGAAGGGCCGGCGGCCCGATACCGAGTTGGCCGACCTGCCCCCGGGCGTGCAGGCGTTTCACGTGGAACAACTGCAGGTGCCGGGACTGGAGGCTGAGCGCTGCCTGATCTGGCTCAAAACCCTGTCGGGTGAGCTCAAACCCGGCCCGTAACCCTTGGCGGGCGGCGCCTGGCAGATTCCTGCCTTACACTCCGGTGCTCCGCGCAAGTTTTCCAACCTCTGATTCCCGCATGTTTGGTGTTGCTGACTATGGTGCTTTTGTCGCCGCTGTCATCATTTTTCTGCTGATTCCCGGCCCTGGCAATCTGGCCCTCATCACCTCCACCGGCAAGGGCGGGGTGGTGGGTGGGCTGGCGGCCACCCTGGGCATCATTGCCGGCGACCAGGTCCTGATGTGGGCGGCAGTCGCTGGTGTGGCCGCATTGTTGCTGGCTTCGCCTACCGCCTTCGTGGCAGTTCAGTGGCTGGGCGCGGTGTACCTGGCCTGGCTGGGGCTGCGGATGTTGCTGGCCAAGCCGGGATCCGCGCCTGTATTGAATATCCGGGCCGGCCACTACTTTCGCCAGTCGATGATGATCACCCTGCTCAACCCCAAGGCCATTGTGTTTTACATGGCTTTTTTCCCGCTCTTTGTCGATCCGGCCCGGCATCGGGGGCTGCTGACCTTTGCGGTGATGGCGGTGACGATTGCGGCGCTTACCTTTCTCTATGGCCTGGCTGCCACCGTGATCACCCACCGCCTGGCGGCACGCCTGCATGCCAGCCCGCTGATCGGTAGGGTGCTGGAGAAGCTGGCTGGCCTGTGCCTGATTGGGTTTGGCCTGCGGCTGGCTTTGACAAAATAAAGGGTATCTGCTGATGGCAAAAATTTTCTGTGTGGCCAATCAAAAGGGGGGTGTGGGCAAGACCACCACCACCGTGAATCTGGCCGCCGGCCTGGCCAGCATTGGCCAACGTGTGCTGATGGTCGACCTCGACCCGCAAGGCAATGCCACCATGGGTTCGGGGCTGGACAAGCGCCAGCTGGCTCTCAGCGTCTACGATGTGTTGCTCGAGTCGGCCTCGATTGCCGAGGCGCGCGCCCAAAGCGACAAGCTGGTCGAGGCGGGGCTGAGCTACGACATCCTGGGCTCCAACCGGGAGCTGGCTGGCGCCGAGGTGGAGCTGGTCGAGGTGGAACGGCGCGAGCGCCGGCTAAAGCAGGCCTTGGCCGAGGTGGACGGTGATTACGATTTTGTGCTGATTGACTGTCCGCCGTCACTGTCGATGCTCACCCTCAATGGCCTGTGCAGCGCGCATGGGGTGATTGTGCCGATGCAGTGTGAGTACTTTGCCCTGGAGGGCCTGACCGATCTGGTCAATACCATTAAGCAGGTGCATGCCAATTTGAACCGTGACCTGCAAATCATCGGCCTGCTCAGGGTGATGTTTGACCCACGTATCACCCTGCAGCAACAGGTGAGTGACCAGTTAAAAAGTCACTTTGGCGACAAAGTCTTCAATACGGTCATTCCGCGCAATGTGCGCCTGGCAGAAGCGCCGAGTTATGGCTTGCCCGGAGTGGTGTTTGATCCCTCCTCGCGTGGTGCGCAAGCCTATCTGAGCTTTGCGCAAGAAATGGTGGAGCGCATCAAGCGAATGTAAGACGGGCGCAGCCTCAGAACGCTGCGCCGGCGCAACCATGAAATCAGCAAATGTTTTGATCCTTCCGGGTTGGCACAACTCCGGCCCCGCGCATTGGCAGAGCCGCTGGGAGTTGGCCCATGGCTACACCCGGGTGAACCAACACGACTGGTCGCGCCCACTGCGGGGGGACTGGCAAATCCAGCTGGAGGAGGCCATCCTGCGCTGTGATGAGCGCGTGGTCCTGGTGGCACACAGCCTGGGTGTGATTCTGGTGGCCGCCTGGGCGGCGCACTCCCGCAATGTTCATCGTGTCAAAGGCGCACTGTTGGTGGCACCGGGTGATGTGGCGCGCGAAGAAACCCGCGCCGTACTGCCCAGCTGGTGGCCGATTGAGCGCCAGCCGCTGCCCTTTACCAGCATTCTGGTGGCCAGTCGCAACGACACGCGCTGCCACTTCAACCTGGCAGCCGCACTGGCCAAAGACTGGCAGGCGCAACTGGTCGATCTGGGCAGCGCCGGCCATATCAATGCTGAATCAGGTCTGGAGGATTGGCCCCAGGGAAAGCAACTTTTGCAGCAGCTCATGCAATTGGATTGAATGAAAGAAGAGAAAACTATGGTGACCAAAAAACCCAAAGGGCTAGGACGTGGACTGGAGGCCTTGCTCGGACCCAAGGTGTTGGAGGCAGAGGCAACATCAGCCAGCAGCCCGGGCCAGCCGGCCAGCCTGCTGCTGAGCGACCTGATGCCCGGCATCTATCAGCCACGCACCCGAATGGATGAGGGCGCGCTGTACGAGCTGGCCGAATCGATCAAGTCTCAAGGCATCATGCAGCCTATCCTTGTGCGCCGCCTGAGCGAAGGCCCCAATCAGGGCAAGTATGAAATCATTGCGGGGGAGCGTCGTTTCCGTGCGGCCAAGCTGGCCGGGCTGGACAGCGTGCCGGTGCTGGTGCGTGATGTGCCCAACGAGGCCGCCGCCGCCATGGCATTGATTGAAAACATCCAGCGGGAAAACCTGAACCCGCTGGAAGAAGCGCAAGGCCTGCAAAGGCTGATCCGAGATTTTGGACTGACGCATGAACAGGCCGCGCAGGCGGTGGGCCGCTCGCGCAGCGCGGCCTCCAACCTCTTGCGCCTGCTCAATCTGGCCGACCCGGTGCAGACCATGTTGATGGCCGGCGACCTGGATATGGGCCATGCCCGCGCCCTGCTGGCGCTGGAGCGGGCGGCGCAGATCACTGCAGCCAATCAGATCAGCGCCAAAATGATGTCGGTGCGCGAGGCCGAGCGGCTGGTCAAAAAGCTGAGCGCCGAGTTCACCCTGACCCCACAAAAACCCAAGAAGGAAAAGTCTCGTGACTTGCGACGGGTGGAGGAGGAGCTGTCAGACCTGCTGGCCGCTGCAGTGGAGGTGCGCTTGAAAAAACGCGTCAAGCGCTCCGGCCGCATTGAAGACATGGGTGAGCTGAGCATCCAGTTTGGCTCGCTGGAGGAGCTCAACGGCCTGATCGATCGCCTGCGTGGTCGAAGCACCTGAGCGCGCCATGACGCGACGCAAGCTGGCGCTGTTGACCGGGCTGGCCTTGCTCGCGTTTGCTGGCAACTCCCTGCTCTGTCGGGCGGCCTTGCGTGAGTCGCAGATCGATGCGGCCAGCTTCACGGCGATGCGCCTGTGCTCCGGTGCGCTGGTGTTGTACTTGCTGGTGCGTGCCCGTCCAGGATTGCCCGCAGGCCAAGGCAGCTGGGCATCGGCGCTGGCGCTGTTTGCCTATGCAGCTGCGTTTTCCTTTGCCTATCTCAGCCTACCCGCGGGCACGGGCGCCTTGCTCTTGTTTGGCGCGGTCCAGGCCAGCATGATTGCCTGGGGCTATATCAAGGGCGAGCGCTTGCGCGGACTTCAACTGGCCGGACTGACCCTGGCCATTGGCGGCCTGGTCGGGCTGCTGCTGCCGGGCCTGTCCGCCCCGCCCCTGGTGGGCTCGCTCTTGATGATCGGCGCAGGGGTGGCCTGGGGCGCCTATTCCCTGCGCGGCAAGGGGGCAGGCGATCCGACCCGTGTGACCGCAGGCAATTTCCTGCGCACCGTACCCATGGCCCTGCTGCTTTCTGCGCTGACCCTGAGCCAGGCCCGGGTCGATGCGGCCGGCACGGCCTATGCGGTGGCCTCGGGCGCCATCACCTCAGGCCTTGGTTATGCGCTCTGGTATGGCGCGCTGCCTGCATTGCGTTCGAGCACGGCGGCCACCTTGCAACTGAGTGTGCCGGTGATTGCTGCTGTGGGCGGCATTGTGCTATTGGGCGAGCCGCCCACCCTGCGCCTGTTGCTGGCCGCCCTGGCCATTTTGGGCGGCATCGGGCTGGTGATCCGATCGCGATGAGCGGGGGGCGCCCCCGCTTGTTGGCCTTTAAAGCACGAAAATTTTGCCCGGGTTCATGATGTTCTTCGGGTCGAGCGCGCGTTTGATGTTGCGCATCATCTCGACCGCACCATCACCGGCCTCGGTGACCAGAAAATCCATCTTGTGCAGCCCCACGCCATGCTCGCCGGTGCAGGTGCCGCCCAGGCGCAGGGCGCGAGCGACCAATGCGTGATTGAGGCGCTCTGCGGCCTCGTATTCTTGAGGCTTGGCCGGGTCAAGCAGGTAGCCAAAGTGGAAGTTGCCATCACCGACGTGGCCCACCAGAAAGTAGGGAATGCCGCTGGCTTCGGCTTCGTCCACCGAATCCAGCAGGCAGTCGGCCAGTCGGCTGATCGGCACGCAAGTGTCGGTGGAGATGGCGCGGCAGCCCGGCTTGCTCTGGATGGCGGCGAAATAGGCGTTGTGACGCGCAGTCCACAGGCGGGTGCGCTCCTCTGGCGTGCTGGCCCATTCAAAGTCCTGGCCGCCATGTTCATGAGAAATCTCCTGCACGGTTTCAGCCTGCTCCTTCACACTGGCTGGCGAGCCATGGAACTCCATCAGCAGCAGAGCCTCTTCGCGCAGACCCAGCTTGGCATAAGCGTTGACCATGCGCACGGTGTGGTGGTCTAACAACTCCACTCGCGCAATCGGGATGCCCATCTGGATGATCTGGATGGTGGTACGTACCGCTGCCTCGATGCTGGGGAAGGAGCAGATGGCGGCCGAGATCGCTTCAGGCAGCGGGTAGAGCTTGAGGGTGATTTCAGTGATCACGCCCAGGGTGCCCTCGGAGCCGACCATCAGGCGGGTCAGGTCATAGCCCGCCGAAGACTTTTTGGCGCGGGTGCCGGTACGGATCACCTCGCCGCTGGCGGTGACCACTTCCAGTCCAAGCACGTTTTCGCGCATGGTGCCGTAACGTACCGCATTCGTGCCCGAGGCGCGGGTGGCAGACATGCCGCCGATCGAGGCATCGGCGCCTGGGTCGATCGGGAAAAACAGGCCGGTGCTCTTGATCTCTTCATTGAGCTGCTTGCGGGTGACACCGGCCTGCACCGTGACAGTGAGGTCTTCCGGGTTGACGGCCAGCACCTTGTTCATGCGCGACACATCCACGCTGATGCCACCTTGCACCGCCAGCAAATGGCCCTCCAATGAGGAGCCCACCCCAAAGGGAATGATGGGCACGTTGTGCGCGCTGGCCTGCTTGACCGCATCAGCCACATCGGCGGTGCTTTCGGCAAACACCACCGCAGCCGGTGGCGGCACGGTGGTGTAGGCGGACTCGTCGCGCCCGTGCTGCTCGCGTACCGCTTGCGCGGTGGAGCAGCGCTCGCCAAACCGTTCCTTGAGTGCGCTGATCAGCACCGCGGGCACCTCGCGTTGGTGGACTTCGGGAATCAGATTCAAGGGGGAAGTTGGGGCGTTCATGGGATCTCCACAGGAAAGGCACAATGGCTGGATAACGCCTATTTTCCACCAAGGACAGAAACCATGGGAAACCGCCTGACACAAATTGCCACCCGCACCGGAGACGATGGCAGCACCAGCCTGGGCGACAACACCCGGGTGCCCAAGCACAGCCAGCGGGTCCATGCCATGGGCGAGGTGGATGAGCTCAATTCGCACATTGGCCTGTTGCTGTGCGAGGAGATGCCCCAAGCGGTGCGCGAGCTGCTGGTGGAGGTCCAGCACCAGCTGTTCAATCTGGGCGGCGAGCTGTCCATCCCGGGCTTTGAGCTGCTCAAGCCCGACGCGGTGCTGGCGCTGGACCAGGCGCTGGAAAACCACAATGCTGCGCTGCCCCGTCTCAAGGAATTCATATTGCCAGCAGGCACCCGGGCGGCCGCCCAGGCGCATGTCTGCCGCACGGTGGCGCGGCGCGCCGAACGTGCGGTGGTGGCCCTGGGGCTGGCTGAAACTTTACGTGAAGCGCCACGCCAGTACCTGAACCGGCTGAGCGACCTGATGTTTGTGCTGGCGCGCGTGCTCAATCGCATGCACGGCGGCGACGATGTCTACTGGAACAGCGAGCGCATAAAGCGCGACACAGACTCGGACGCCGCCTAAAGCCTCATTCGACGCGCACCGGCACGCGTGCGGCCAGACCGCACATCAGCTCGTAGGCAATGCTGGCGCCCGCTTGGGCCACCGCATCAATGGCCAGCTGCGCGCCATCGCTGGCCCGCCCCCATAGCGTGACCTCGCTGCCCATGGCGGCCGAGGGCACGGGAGTCAAATCGACGGCCAGCAAGTCCATGCTGACCCGACCCACGGTGACGGTGCGAACGCCATTCACCAGCACGGGAGCCTGGGTGCTGGCACGCAGGTAGCCATCGGCGTAACCACAGGCAGCAATGCCGATGCGCATGGCCCCAGGCGCCGTGAAGCTCGACCCGTAGCCAACTGTGTCACCGGCGCGCAAGTCCTGCAGCGCCACCAGCCGCGTGGACAGGGTCATGGTGGGTTGAAGCTGCCAGTCATGCGCGCCATGTTGCGGAAAATCCGGTGCTGCACCGTAGAGCATCAGGCCGGCGCGCACCCAGTCGGAGTGCAGCGGGCGAGGTGCATTGCCACCCATATGGCGCAGAATGGCCGCGCTGTTGCACAGCGAGCGCTCGCCGGGCAGATCACGTGTGGCGTTCTCAAAACGGTCCAGCTGGGCCGCAATGCCGTGCGGGCCCTCGGCGTCGCTGAAGTGGGTCATGAGCGAAATCTCGTCAACCTGAGTCAGTGCGTTCAGGCGCTGCCAGGCGCTACGAAACGCGTCGGGCACAAAGCCCAGCCGATTCATGCCGCTGTTCATTTTGAGAAACACACGATGCGGCGCATGCGTCTTGTGTGCGGCCAGCATGTCGATTTGCTCATTGCAGTGCACCACATGCCAGAGGCTCATGCGCGAGCAATGCTCCAGGTCGCGCGGCTCGAACACACCTTCGAGCAACAGGATCGGACCCCGCCAGCCCAGCGCGCGCAGGCGGCTGGCTTCCTCCAGGTCGAGCAAGGCAAAGCCATCGCTGCCGCGCAAAGCCTCGAAGACCCGCTCGAGTCCATGGCCGTACGCATTGGCCTTGACCACGGACCATACCCGGGCATCCGGGGCCAATTGACGCACTCTGGCCAGGTTATGGCGCAAGGCGTCGGTATGGATCGTGGCCTGAATAGGGCGCGGCATGGAACTGTGGACTAAAGCGGGATGCGTCTGATTTTGGCATGAGAGGGCATGCTATAACCCGACTGTCACCAGAAGCAGTCAGGAAAAGTTCGGCGTATCGACGCCCACAGCGCCACAAGTTAATGAAACGCGGTTTTTACACCATCATGTCGGCGCAGTTTTTCAGCTCGCTGGCAGACAACGCCTTGTTCGTCGGAGCGGTCCAGCTACTGCGCAGCAGCGCTGCCCCCGAATGGCAGCAGGCGGCGCTGGTGCCGATGTTTGCTTTGTTCTATGTGGTGCTGGCCCCGTTCGTCGGCGCCTACGCCGACGCCAAGCCCAAGGGCCAGGTCATGCTGATCAGCAACAGCATCAAGATTGTGGGCTGTCTGCTCATGTTGGTGGGGCTGCATCCGCTGGCCGCCTATGCGGTGGTGGGCCTGGGCGCTGCAGCCTACTCACCGGCCAAGTACGGCATCCTGACCGAGCTTTTGCCAGCCTCGCAGCTGGTCAAGGCCAACGGCTGGATAGAAGGCCTGACGATTGCATCGATCATCCTGGGCGTACTGCTCGGAGGCCAGCTGGTGGGGCCAGCGGTGTCGGCGGAGTTGCTGTCTTTTGATTTTCCCTTCCTCACCACCGGCATCGACACCCCGCCTGAGGCTGCCATTCTTACCCTGGTCTTTGTGTACATACTGGCGGCCTGGTTCAACACCCGCATTCCACACACCGGTGTCGAAATGCGGCCCATGCCGGCCAATCCACTGTCCCTGTTGCCCGACTTCTGGAGCTGTAACCGGCGCCTCTGGCATGACCGGCTGGGCCAGATTTCCTTGGCCACCACCACCCTGTTCTGGGGCGTGAGTGGCAACCTGCGCTATATCGTGCTGGCCTGGGCGGCGGCCGCACTGGGCTACAGCGTCACCCAGGCTTCCTCGCTGGTGGGCGTGGTGGCCATTGGCACCGCAGTGGGCGCGGTGGTGGCCTCCATGCGCATGAAGCTGGAGCACGCCACCAGCGTGATGCCGCTGGGCATTGCCATGGGCGTGCTGGTGATCTTGCTCAATTTCATCAACAACGTCTGGCTGGCTGCGCCCTTCCTGGTGTTGCTGGGCGGCCTGGGCGGGTTTCTGGTGGTGCCGATGAACGCCTTGCTGCAGCACCGCGGCCATAACCTGATGGGTGCGGGGCGCTCGAT
>JAFMJA010000070.1 GCA_017853735.1 Burkholderiaceae bacterium
CGCTGGACCCGCACTCTCTCGACCATGTTTGCAGCCGGTGTGCCCTTGGTGGAATCGCTCGATTCGGTGGGCGGGGCATCAGGTAATTCTGTCTATGCGTCGGCCACTGAGAAAATCCAGCATGAAGTGTCCACCGGCTCTAGCCTGACTGCAGCCATGACCGGAGTGCGCTTGTTTCCCAATATGGTGCTGCAGATGTGCGCCATTGGCGAAGAGTCCGGCTCGATTGACCAGATGCTCGGAAAGGCTGCAGACTTCTACGAGTCTGAAGTCGATGACATGGTGGCTGGGCTCTCCAGCCTGATGGAGCCGATCATCATCGTGATTCTTGGAACCATCATTGGCGGCATCGTGGTGTCGATGTACCTGCCCATTTTCAAATTGGGTCAGGTGGTTTGATGCCCGCTACGACGCTGGAGGTCGCCCTGATTGCCTTGTTGGGCCTGCTGATTGGCAGTTTTCTTAATGTGGTGGTTTATCGTTTGCCGAAAATGCTGGAGCAACGCTGGCTTGACGAATGCGCGCATCTGGAGAAAAAGCCCTCCAGATCGGTCGACCCCTTTAACCTGGTCTTTCCGCGCTCGCACTGCCTGCGCTGTGGCCACCATATACGCTGGTATGAAAATATTCCGGTGCTCAGCTTTTTAGGATTGCGCGGTCGATGCGCCAGTTGTGGCAGCGCCATCAGCTTGCGCTACCCCTTGGTTGAGTTGGGCACTGCGGCCTTGTTTGGATTTTGTGGCTGGCGCTGGGGGATCACCTCCACTGCCCTGGCATGGGCTGGTCTGACAGCCGCTTTGTTGACCCTCGGACTGATTGACTGGGACACCACCTTGCTGCCTGATGACATCAACTTGCCCCTGCTCTGGGCAGGTCTGGTGGCAGCTGCATTGCGTTGGATTGAAACTCCCCTTGATCAGGCCCTGTGGGGCGCGGTTGCGGGCTATTTGTCCCTGTGGTCGGTTTACTGGGGCTTTCGCTTGCTTACCGGCAAGGAAGGCATGGGCTATGGCGACTTCAAGCTGTTTGCAGCCCTGGGGGCATGGTTTGGCTGGCAGGCGCTGGTGCCCATAATCCTGATGGCCTCGGTCGCTGGTGCCTTGGTGGGCATAGCCATGAAGCTCGGCGGAACCCTGCGCGAAGGTGGCTATGTGCCGTTTGGGCCTTTTCTGGCAGTTGCTGGGCTGGCTATGCTAGTACTGGGTCCGCAGACTTTTCTGAGTCTGATCGGCTTATCGATGATATGAAGAAAACTCTACGCTTGGGATTGACCGGTGGAATTGGCAGCGGCAAAAGTACGGTCGCATCCATGCTTGCCGAGCTTGGTGCAGCGGTCATCGACGCAGACGCCCTGTCGCGTCAGTCCACCGCCCCGGGAGGCTTGGCGATCGAACCCATCCGGCGTGACCTGGGTTCAAAATACATCACCCCCGAGGGCGCTCTGGACCGCAGCCTGATGCGGTCTGAGGCATTTGCAGACCCGCAGTTGCGCCACAAACTCGAGGCAATTGTTCACCCTATCGTGGCCCAGGAAACCGAATTGCAAACGCAGCAAGCCCTGGCGCGTGGCCACCGTTGCATTGTTTACGATGTTCCCCTGCTGGTGGAGTCCAAACGTTGGAGGGCCCGGGTCGATAGGGTGGTGGTGGTGGACTGCTTTCCCGCCACCCAGATTGAGCGCGCTGTTCAAAGAAGCGGGCTGAGCCAGCAAGCCGTCAAGAACATCATGTCATCACAGGCAAGCCGCGACCAACGACTGCAGGCTGCTGACATCGTGATCTTCAATGAAGGCATCACCCTTGAGGCGCTTAGCGCTGAGGCCCGGCAATTGGGGCAACACTTCGGGCTATGATTCGGCTGTTCGGGAAAACACCGTGATCGTCTACGAGTACCCATTCAACGAGCGAGTTCGCACCTATCTGCGGCTTGAATATCTCTATCGACGTCTGATCGAACTGGTTGCGCGTGAGTCTGCGCTTGATCACCACTTCGCCATCTTGACCCTCTTCGAGATCATGGATGTTGGTGGCCGATCTGATCTGAAGTCCGAGGTATTGCGTGATCTTGAAAGGGAAAAGCAGGTTTTTGGCTCCTACCGTGACAACCCGCATGTCACTCAGGATGTGCTGGATAACGTGCTGCAAAAATTCACTGAATGTTTTGAACAGCTCAATCAACAGACAGGCAAAACTGGACAAGCCCTGGCCTCCAATGATTGGCTCATGAGTATCCGCAGTCGTGCAGGCATACCTGGCGGAACCTGTGCCTTTGACTTGCCTGCTTACTTCGCCTGGCAACATGATGCAGTTGAGCGCCGCCGCACCGATCTGGCCGAGTGGATGGTGACCCTGAACCCTCTGGTTAATGCGGTTTTGCTGTTGCTGAAAGTACTGCGCGATTCAGGATTGCCCCAAAAAGTCATGGCCAATGCGGGTCAATACCAGCAAACTCTGCCCCAGGGCCGTAGCTTTCAATTGTTGCGACTGGCGCTCGAGCCCAGCCTGGGAATCATTCCGGAAATCAGTGCCAATCGACTGATTGTTTCCATACGCATGATGCAACAGGCCAGCGAGGGGCGCCTCACCCCCTGGGCCGAGGACGCTCCGTTCGAGTTGGCCCTTTGTTCATGAAATCCGGCTACTTTCAGAGTACTTATGGTGGTTCCATCCAGCTTTTTACGACGCGTGGCATGCCCTTGTTGCGGTGCTGAGAGCTTGTTCTCCAGAGAGAACCCCCATCGCCCCTTTTGCAGCGAGCGCTGCCGGAAAATCGACCTTGGAGCCTGGGCCAGCGAAAGCTTTCGCGTGGCCACCGAGGCTGCTCCCGAGGATGCCGCCAGTGATGCAGGGCTGCAATAAATACAGGCCTTAACTGACAGGGATCTGGTGCGTGGCCCCAGTGAAGCCGCGCTCCTCAGCCAGCCAACCCAATACTGGTACGGTCCCGGGGAGTACTGGCGAGACTGTTACCGGTAGCGTTTCCCATGAGAAGCTCTGGCCCTCACGCATTTCAAGTTCGCCGCTCCAACTCAGGACCTTGCAGAAGTGCAGGCGCACCAGAGCATGGGGGTAGTCCACCACTTCGACCTTCCAGGGCTGGACGATACCCAGCGTGATGCCCAGTTCTTCACGCAATTCACGCCGTAAGGCCTGCGACACAGTTTCTTCGGCCTCCAATTTGCCACCGGGAAATTCCCAGAAACCTGCATAGACCTTTCCAGGCGGGCGGGATGTCAGCAAAAAACAATCCGTCTGCCTCAACAAGACACCCACTGCCACCTCGGTCAAGGGCCGATCTGCCCCTCCGGTTCGAGCCTGCTCAGGGTCGGCAATCAAGGCTGGCGGGTTCAAAGATTGGTCCGTCTTGCCAACATTCACGCATCAAGCGCGCTGCAAACTGCGCTCAAGCCTGTGCATGCTTGCCGGCATAGTCCTTGGCAAATTGATACGCTACCCGACCACTGCGCGATCCACGCTCAAGAGCCCAGACCAGCGCCTCGCCCTGGGCTTGTTCGATGGCTTGGCCTGGAACCCCAAAGAACGACAACCACTGCGCCACGATGCTGAGGTATTCGTCCTGGCTGAATGGGTAAAAACTGACCCATAGTCCAAACCGCTCAGAAAGCGAAATCTTCTCTTCAACCACTTCCCCAGGGTGTATTTCACCGTCGTCACTGGGCTTGTAGCTCAGGTTGTCTTTCATGTATTCGGGCAACAGGTGACGTCGGTTGCTGGTGACATAAATCAGGAGATTGGGGGTGCCAGCAGCCACGGACCCGTCCAGCATGGACTTCAGCGCCTTGTAGCCGCCATCGCCCTCCTCAAAACTGAGGTCATCGCAGAAGATAATGAATTTTTCAGGCCGGTTCGATACCACCTCCACAATGTCGGGAAGGTCGATCATGTCGGCCTTGTCCACCTCGATCAGACGCAGGCCTTGCTCGGCATAGGTGTGCAGACAAGCACGGATCAGGGAGGATTTGCCGGTACCACGAGCGCCTGTGAGCAATACATTGTTGGCGGGAAGGCCTCTGACAAACTGCTCGGTATTGCGCTGGATTTTTTCCTTCTGCTGGTCAATTTCCTTCAACTGATGCAAATGCATGGCAGCCAGATGCCTCACCGGCTCAATGACACCATGGCCCGAGCCACGCTTGCGGTAGCGAAAGGCAATAGAGGCCTGCCAGTCTGGCGGACTTAGAGGCTGGGGCAGAACGGATTCAATGCGTGCGATCAGTTGTTCGGCGCGCTCGATCAGGCGGTCAAATTTATCACTCATCAGGATCTGTAATCGGCATTTATCGTGACGTAATCGTGGCTCAGGTCGCAGGTCCAGACTGTGTCTTCGGCCTGGCCTCTACCCAGAAGAACCCTGACGGTGATCTCGCTTTGCTTCATCACCCGTTGGCCATCCTCTTCTCGGTAGGCAGGGTGGCGCCCACCGCGCACCGCCACATGAACATCATCCAGGTACAAATCAATGCATGACTGGTCCAGATCCGCGATGCCCGCGTAGCCGACTGCCGCCAGGATACGTCCCAGGTTGGGGTCACTGGCGTAAAACGCAGTTTTTACCAGCGGGGAGTGGGCAATCGCATAAGCAACCTGGCGACACTCCCCAGCGTTTTTTCCCCCCTGCACATGCACCGTGATGAATTTGGTGGCACCTTCGCCATCACGAACAATCGCTTGAGCCAAGTTTCGGGCTACGTCCAGCATGGCTGACTTCAAGGCCTGGCCTTCTGCGCTGTGCAGCGATTCGATCGTGGGGTGATTGGCCTTGTTGCTGGCAATGACGACAAAGGAGTCGTTGGTGGAGGTGTCCCCGTCAACCGTCACACGATTGAAAGATCCTTCGGCCAGCTCAAGTGCCAGCTCTTGCATCAGCCCCTGATGGATTCGGGCATCTGTGGCCATGAAGCCCAGCATGGTCGCCATATTGGGCCGGATCATGCCAGCGCCCTTGCTAATGCCGGTGATGCTGACCAATGCGCCGCCGATCATCACCTGCCTGCTGAACGCTTTTGGCACCGTGTCGGTGGTCATGATGCCCTCGGCAGCCAGCAGCCAGTTGTTTTCCTTGGCGTTGAGCAAGGCGCCAGGCAAGCTGGCTTCAATGCGCTCGCTGGGCAAGGGCTCCATGATGACGCCGGTAGAAAAGGGCAAGACCTGGGCAGGCGCAATATCCAGCAATTTGGCCAGGGCTGCGCAGATGCCGCGCGCGCGCACCAGGCCATCGGCCCCGGTTCCTGCGTTGGCATTACCGGTATTGACCACCAGGGCTCTGATGCCTTGGCCCTGCCCGAGATGCTCACGACAAACCTGCACTGGCGCTGCACAGAAGCGATTTTGTGTGAACACACCAGCCACCGAGCAACCTGCATCCAGCAGAGCGACGGTCAGGTCCTTGCGATTGGCCTTGCGTACACCTGCCTCCACGACACCAAGGCGCACCCCCGTGATCGGAAAAAGCGCATCCGCTTTGGGTGATGTCAGATTCACAGTCATGACGAGTTCAGCTCAGCTTGCCGTGACAGTGCTTGTACTTTTTGCCACTGCCACAGGGGCAGGGCTCATTCCTACCCGCACGCGGCACAGCCGCGACCAGGGTGGCAGGGTCGACCGTGGTCTCGACCTCACCGGTTTCGGTGGGTGCGGTGTAAGTGACATTGGCGATATGCTCAGCCTTGCTCTCCAGGGCATCAGCAGCCTGTTCAAGCTGTTCACCCGACTGGACCCGCACAGTCATCAATACCTTGGTGACTTCGTTTTTGACGGAATCGAGCAACTGACCAAAAAGCTCAAACGCCTCTCGTTTGTATTCCTGCTTGGGTTGCTTTTGCGCGTAGCCACGCAGATGGATTCCCTGGCGCAAATAATCCAGTGCGCTGAGATGCTCGCGCCAGTGGGTATCAATGCTCTGCAACAAAACGACTCGTTCGAATTGCAAGAAATTGCTCGCGCCCACCCGCTCGATCTTGGCGGCATAAGAGGCATCGGCCTGGGCCAGGACGAGCTCCAGTATTTCTTCATCGGTAATGGCACTGGCGGCCTGTATGGTCTGGTGTAAAGGGATGTCCAGCTGCCACTCGTCATGCAGCATTTTTTCAAGACCGGCGATATCCCATTGTTCTTCAACCGATTCAGCAGGAACATACTGACGTACCAGGTCGGTGAAACAGCCCTGCCGCAGCGAGGTGATCTGAGCCGACAAGTCCTGCGCATCCAGAATGGCATTGCGCTGCTGATAGATCACCTTGCGTTGATCATTGGCGACATCATCGTATTCAAGCAGCTGCTTGCGGATGTCAAAATTTCGTGTTTCGACCTTGCGTTGTGCACTTTCGATGCTGCGCGTCACGATGCCGGCTTCAATGGCCTCACCCTCAGGCATTTTCAGCCGGTCCATGATGGCGCGCACCCTGTCACCTGCAAAGATGCGCATGAGCGGGTCATCCAGGCTCAGATAGAAGCGTGAAGAGCCCGGGTCGCCCTGGCGTCCTGATCGGCCGCGCAGTTGGTTGTCTATCCGGCGCGACTCGTGGCGCTCGGTGGCGATGATGCGCAAACCACCCAGGGCCACCACCTTGTCGTGGTCTGTATTCCATTGCGCCCGCAGGGCGGCAATTTTTTCCTGTCTGGCACCGGGGTCAAGTCCTTCTTCGGCTTCAAGCGCCTCGATTGTTTTCTCGACATTACCGCCCAAGACAATGTCCGTGCCGCGCCCCGCCATATTGGTGGCGATGGTGATCATTCCAGCGCGACCGGCCTGGGCAATAATATCTGCCTCGCGCGCATGCTGTTTTGCATTGAGCACCTGATGTGGCAGCTTTTCTTTTTCCAGCAGCTGATCAATGATCTCAGAGTTCTCAATCGATGTTGTGCCCACCAGCACTGGCTGGCCACGTTCGTGACATTCGCGGATATCCGCAATGGCTGCCATGTATTTTTCGCGGGTTGACTTGTAAACCCGGTCGAGCTGGTCCTCGCGCTTGCTGATGCGATTGGGTGGAATCACCACAGTCTCCAGCCCATAGATTTCTTGAAATTCGTAGGCTTCGGTATCGGCTGTTCCGGTCATTCCGGCCAACTTGCCATACAGACGGAAATAATTCTGGAATGTGATCGAGGCCATGGTCTGGTTCTCGGCCTGGATGGCAACTCCTTCCTTGGCTTCCACGGCCTGATGCAGCCCGTCACTCCAGCGACGTCCTGACATCAGACGACCGGTGAACTCATCCACGATCACAATCTCGCCGTCTTGCACCACATAGTGCTGGTCCCGATGGTAGATGTGGTGGGCACGCAGTCCGGCGTACAGGTGATGCATCAGGGTGATGTTGGCCGGGTCATAAAGACTGGCACCTTCAGACAGAAGACCGGCTGCTGTGAGCAGCGCTTCTGCATGCTCATGGCCCTGTTCAGTTAAAAAAACCTGATGGGTTTTCTCATCCAAGGTGAAGTCGCCCGGCTTGATCACACCCTCACCGGTGCGAGGATCCGCCTCGCCCTCCTGCAGGGTGAGCCCAGGGACCACTTTATTGATCGCCACATACAAGGCGGTATGGTCCTCGGCCTGGCCGCTGATGATCAGCGGGGTACGGGCTTCATCGATCAGTATCGAATCGACCTCATCGACGATGGCGTAGTGCAGGCCGCGTTGAACCCGGTCTGGCACCTCGTACACCATGTTGTCCCGCAGGTAGTCAAACCCAAACTCGTTGTTGGTACCGTAAGTGATGTCCGCTCTGTAGGCGTCCTGCTTCTCCTGTCGCTGCATCTGGGGCAGGTTGACGCCAACCGTCAGGCCAAGGAAGTTATACAACTTGCCCATCCACTTGGCATCACGGTTCGCAAGATAGTCATTGACGGTCACCACATGCACGCCCTGTCCCGACAAGGCATTGAGGTAAACCGACAGGGTGGCAGTGAGGGTTTTGCCCTCTCCTGTTCGCATTTCAGCAATTTTTCCCTCGTGCAAAGCCATGCCGCCAACGAGCTGAACATCAAAATGGCGCATCTTCATGACGCGCTTGGATCCTTCCCGAACTACCGCAAATGCTTCGGGCAGCAACGCTTCCAGGGTTTCACCTTTGGCAATACGTTCACGAAATTCCTGTGTTTTGGCTCGGAGCGCCTCATCACTCAGTTGCTCCAGCTGCTTCTCCATGGCATTGACGCGGAGGGCAGCATTCCGGTACTGCTTGAGCAATCGATCATTTCGACTGCCAAAAATCTTGGTGAGAATATTGGTGACCATGGATGCCTTGCCAAACCTGTGCGCTGTCAATGCAACGCAATCCAGCTCTGTCTTGTTGTCAGTACTGATTGAGGGATTGAAATTTTCGATTCCAGGGACAAGCTGGCGAATCGCTCAAGTCAAGTCCAGAATCGCGAACCCTAGATTTTACCTGCGCGCACCTGCCTGTGCGCCCTACTCGCTCGCTCTGGCTTCTCTAGCCATTGCGGTTTTCACCGGCTTTTTCTTTTCTTGCCAGGCATTCAGAAATTTCTGCGGATTTTGTGGCACACCTTGAACACGGACTTCAAAATGCAAATGCGGGCCAGTCGATCTGCCCGTGTTGCCCACCGCTGCTATTTTTTGCCCGCGCTTGATCAGGTCGCCTTTTTTGACATAGACCTCGGAGGCGTGCGCGTAACGGGTAATGAGCTCCTTGCCATGGTCGATCTCGATCATATTGCCGTAGTTGGGGTGAAATTCCTGAGTCACCACAATACCTCCAGCTGCCGCAACAATCGGTACGCCCACTTCGCCCTGAAAATCGATGCCTGAATGCAGTGCCATGGTTCCTGAGATGGGATCAATTCGCCAGCCGAAATGCGATCCCAAATTCCCATGTTCCACCGGTTTTTGCGTGGGAATCATCATATCTTTGAGTTTCAGATCGAGCAGCCTGGATTCCATGACCGTGAGCAAGCTGGTGCGCTGATCGGTTCGCACATCAAGTGCTGCCATGGTTTCTTTCAGTTCATCCAGGCTCAAAGGGCGGCCAGTGATCAATTCACCGCCCCGGCCTGGTTTGCTGCGGATTTCTGCGGGATCAATGCCGGCCAATCCTGATACGCGTTCACCCAGGGATTCCAGCTGAACCAATTTGGCCTGCATTTCGCCCAGTTGTTTGGCCAAAACATCCAAATTGTCACGCGCAATCCGCTCGCGTTGCGCCATCTCATCCTTGATCATCAAGCGCATCAAAGTGCCGATGACAGGCCAGCCTTCGCGAGCCCCTTGCAGAAACACCCAGTGGTACAGACTGGCCACTGCGATCAACATGCTCAAGACAAGCCCTATGACAAGCAAAGCCAAGCCGCGTCCGCTAAGGTGGACTACCCTGGATTTGGCAAGTCTGGCATCCGTGATAATCAGGTGCACTTGTATCTCCAAATTCTGTTTTGCAATGACACGTCGGCGTCAGGCCATATCGCTTCTGCAGGCGACGCAGGAGTCCGCTGTTCTCGCCAGCCTGTCAGAACAGGTCCGCGAGTCACAAGCTCGCCTTTTGGCTATCGAACCACTCATTCCACCCAACTTGAAGAGCTCTGTGAAAGCCGGCCCCATTGAGGGTTCAAGTTGGTGCTTACTCGTTTCCAATAGTGCTGCCGCAGCCAAGCTCAAGCAGCTTTCCCCGCTGCTCACCAGCCACCTGCATCGTCAGGGCTGGCAGCATACTACGATCCGTTTCAAGATCCAGGCAAGCAGCACCCGCTAGCGGGCCAGGGCTGCTATCTGGAAAATGGTGCCGATTGTCGGATTCGAACTGACGACCTACCGCTTACAAGGCGGTTGCTCTACCAACTGAGCTAAATCGGCTTGCTATCCCTGAACACGGCGATTTTACTTGACCCGCTTGAGCGATGGACGACCGGAGGGCCCGGTCGGCTTGGGAGCCTGTGGCGGGCGCTGTTTGGAGCCGGTATTTTTTAATGGCTCCTCCAGCTCAGGAGCTGGTCTGTTTGCCAAATCCGTAGCGGGAGCATGCACCGCGGACAAGTGGGCAGGCACGGGATTGCTGCGAGTGGCCGCCTCCATTGGAAAAGCCATACCCTGCCCGTTTTCTCGGGCATAAATCGCCATCACCTGCTCTATAGGAACGACCACCTCTCTGGCCACCCCACCAAAGCGGGCCTTGAACTCAATGAAGTCATTTCCCAGCTTCAAGGAGCTGGTGGCATCCGGGCTGATATTGAGGACGATTTCATCGTCTTTGACAAATTCATTGGGCACCTGCACAGAGCCATCGACCCGGACCGCGACATAAGGGGTCAATCCATTGGCGCAGCACCATTCGTGCAGGGCGCGAATGAAATATGGACGCGTGGAACTGGTGGCTAGCTCTTTGCTCATGTCAGTGCAGTTGCAGCTTACTTGCGCATCACTTTTTCAGAAGGTGTCAGTGCCTCAATGTAGGCAGGACGCGAAAAAATTCGCTCCGCATACTTGAGCAAGGGCGCAGCATTTTTGGACAGCTCAATGCCATAGGAATCCAGCCGCCAAAGCAATGGGGCAATGGCCACATCCAGCATGGAGAAATTGTCACCCAGCATGTATTTGTTTTTCAGAAATACGGGGGCTAGTTGAATCAGTCGGTCGCGGATGTGCGCACGCGCCTTTTCCAGTGCCTTCTCATTGCCTTTGCTGGCACGGTTTTCCAGAGTGGCGACATGGGTAAACAGCTCTTTTTCAAAATTCAGCAGAAAAAGGCGCACCCGGGCGCGGTCCACCGGATCCCCCGGCATGAGTTGGGGATGAGGAAAACGCTCGTCAATGTATTCGTTGATGATGTTGGATTCATA
>JAFMJA010000071.1 GCA_017853735.1 Burkholderiaceae bacterium
GGAACTGACCGAGACCTGACCCAGCCTAGATGCAGGATTCGGGATGGGGGTGGCGCTGGCCTGGGTGCGGGCCTGCCCTGCGCCATTGAGCTGGCTCACCCAGGCGTGCACATAAGCATCCCCGGAGATTAGGGTCTGGCAGACTTCCTGGAGCAAGCCCTGTTCAGACTTGGCGCGCACCAAAACACGGTAGGCCTGGCGGATAGCCATGTCAAAGGAGCTGACTACTGCCAGGGGCTGATGCATTGACACTGTATGGGTTGATAAACCGATTGAGATCTGTTGGTTCAGGCCAAGAGGTACTGAGAATGTCAGGGTGGAAATACCGCCGGCTCAGATATCAACGCTAAGAGTCTATCTTAACCATTGGCGCGCAGCAGCACCTGTCCGCCGAGGCAAACCTGGCCGGACAGGCACCGATGGAAGATGGCTTAACGCATGATGAAGGGGTTGGCCGGTGCGCCCTCGGCGTACGAAATCCAGGTGCTTTTGGTCTCCAGGAATTCCCGGATGGCTTCCACTCCGCTCTCGCGGCCGATACCCGAATGCTTCATGCCGCCAAAGGGCATCATGTAGCTCACCGCACGGTAGGTGTTGACCCACACCGTGCCAGCCTTGAGCGCCTTGGACATGCGCACCGCGCGGCCAATGTTTTCCGTCCAGACACCGGCGGCCAGGCCGTAGATGGTGTCGTTGGCCAGGCGAATTGCCTCGGCTTCGTCCTCAAAGCCGATGATTGACAGCACCGGGCCAAACACCTCCTCGCGGGCGATGCGCATCTGCGGGGTGACATCGACAAAAATGGTGGGCTCGACAAACTGCCCGCCAGGAAGATCGGGCGAGGTGGCCGGGCCGCCGCCCAGGATGCAGCGCGCGCCCTCGGATTTGGCGATGTCGATGTAGTCGAGGATTTTTTTGTACTGCGCCGGGGTGGTGACCGGACCAATGTTGGTGTCGGCCAGCATCGGATTGCCCTTGCGTGCGGTGGCGCCCAGCTCGACCACTTTCTGGGTGAATTTTTCCTTGATCGAGTTTTGCACCAGCAGGCGCGAGCCGGCAATGCAGGTCTGGCCGGTGGCCGCGAAAATGCCGGATATCGCCCCCGCAGCGGCCTTGTCCAGATCGCAGTCGGCAAACACGATATTGGGCGACTTGCCGCCCAACTCCAGCGACACCCGCTTCATGGTTTTGGCGGCCTGAGCGTAAATTCTGGCGCCGGTGGCGTCCGAGCCGGTGAAGGTGATCTTAGCCACATCAGGATGATCGACCAGGGCAGAGCCCACCTCGTGGCCCAGTCCGGTGACCACATTGAACACCCCATCGGGAAAGCCAGCCTCACGGGTGAGCGCCATGTATTCCAGGGTGGAGGCCGAGGCAAATTCGGAGGGCTTGAGCACCACGGTGCAGCCCGCTGCGATGGCCGGGGCGCACTTCCAGGCGACAAACAGCAGGGGCGAGTTCCAGGCGGTGAGCGCGCCCACCACACCCACCGGCTCGTGTCGGGAGAAGGCAAACATGTCGGGCTTGTCGATCGGCATGACCGAGCCCTCGATCTTGTCGGCCAGGCCGCCGAAATAGCGCCACCACTCGGGGTGGTAATTCACCTGGCCACGCATCTCTGCCATGAGCTTGCCGTTGTCGCGCACCTCGATTTCTGCCAGGCGCTCGGCATTGGCCACCACCAGATCGGCCAGCTTGATCATCAGCTTGCCGCGCTGGGTGGCGCTCATGCTGGCCCAGGGGCCCTCGCGCAGCGCACGCGAGGCGGCCTGGACAGCCAGATCCACGTCCTTGGCCGTGCCGCGCGGAATCTGGGCCCAGGCTTTGCCGGTGTAGGGATCGATGGTGTCGATCCATTGGCCTTCCACTGGATCAACATACTGGCCGTTGATGAAATGCTGGTACTGCTTCATGGGGGCTCCTGAAAAAACTGGAATGACTCAACAGAACTGGTTAAGCAAAGATCTTTGCTAGAGACGACCAAAAACCTGATGTGTTGTTGGAAGTCCCCTGACGGGGCTAAGTCATGGTGAACATGATAGTGGCTTGTAAAAGGCTCTCCAGTCGAAACCGGGTCTCACCGGATCAGGTTGGAATAAGTCTGAAATGCAGCCAGCTTTGCGAAATCAGGCGCCGCACCCAGCCCAGGCCCTGTTGGCACAGGAACTTTGCCATCTTTTACAGGCAATAGGTCGCCGACAATGGCTTCACGACCCAGATTCGGATGGGCATCAAACTCCAACAGCCCCTGTCCACCCGCAGCGGCCAGCACATGCAGGGATGCCAGCAAGGAAATGCCACCTCCGAAGTAATGAGGGCAGTAACGTTTTCCGGCAGCTACTGATCGCATCGCCACAAAAAAATTGCCTGTAACTCCTCCCCATTTGGTGATGTCAGGCTGAATCACTTGCAGCACCGAGGCATTGATAGCGGACTCAAATTGAGGTCCATGAAAGTTCTCGCCACCGGCCAGCGGGGTGCTGCTGGACTGTGCCAAAGCCTGCCAGTCGGCATCGGGTGCATCGACGCGCAGGGGCTCTTCAAACCAGCTCAATTTCAAGGGAGTGATGGCCTGAACAAACGCCAGGGCCGAGGGCAAGTCCAGATTCTGGTTAGAGTCACAAGTGATCACAGCGGTCGGTCCCAGCACATCCCGCATAGCCTGCAGATTACGAACATCAATCGCGTGTCCAAAACCAGTTTTGAGCTTGAAGGCACGATGCCCCTCAGCTTGACGCGCTTCAGCAAAGACCTCGGGCTTGTCCGGATTGATACCAGTGACATAGACCGGGACCTGGCTGACTTCGCGCTGGCTCAGAAGTTTGTAGAGGGGTTGCTGGGCGCGACGGGCCACCAGATCCCAACAAGCAATGTCCAGCCCTGCAAGGACTTGGGCAATAGGCCCTACCTCCAGGGTCTGAAGCACCAGCACTTCAAGTTCCTTGCCTATCAGTTCAGACATCTTCGAGGGCGAATCAAAGTACCGCCCAATCAGTCGCTCACCCAGGTCCAGCGCCAGTCGAGTTCTGTGCTCTGCGCCGCTGGCCGGCCAGTTGGCCCAGACCTCACCCCATCCTTCAGCCCCCTGGGCATCGGTCACCTTCAAGAGAACCATCGGGCGGTCACGAAATGTTCCAAATGCCACCTTGATCGGTGTTTTGACCGGTACCCGGATACAGAACGCTTCAATCGAGCAGAGTGTGAAGTCTAGGGAAGTCATGGGCTTGTTAGGGGTTCAATGAGTTGCGGCGAGGACCTGCTAAGGCAAAGCGAGGTTCAAGCCTTCCACGCACGCCTGGACGAAACGCCATCAGTGAACCAGCCAGGGGCTGCGCCTCCCGTTCAGCTTGGCTCATCCCTTGGCTGGTACTGGTGATGAACAGAATATCCAGTTCCGGACCCCCAAAGGCACAGCAAGTCGGTCTGTCCACCGGCAAAGGAACGGCGCGATCCAGATGGCCATCGGGTGCATAGCGCAGCAACCTGCCCCCATTGAACTCGGCGTTCCAGAGATAGCCTTCGCTGTCGACAGCCGAGCCATCGGGAAAAGCGGGTGGCATGCTTTGCGCAAGGACCCGGGACTGACCAAGCTTCCCAGTGAGCAGATCGTAGGGATAGGCGTAAATTTGATATTGAAGGGAGTCCGCAAAATACAGCGTATTGCCATCCGGGCTGAATGCCAGGCTATTGGGTATGGCGACCTGATTGAGCACCGCCTGCATGGGTCCGGCTCCCTCAAGCAAATAAAGCGAACCCACAGGCGCTCGGGTTAGGTTATGCATGCTGCCTACCCAGAAGCGCCCGAGCGAATCGCAGCGCCCATCGTTGAAACGATGCCCCTCGGGTAATTTCAAATCCTGGACAAAAGGTTCAAGCCGCGAACTGACGGGATCGAACAATGCGATTTGGCTAGGCATCGCTACCAGGACTCGATCGTCCTCGGTCAAGGCAATCGATCCGACAAGGTCAGGCATGGACCATGTATCGACCTGCCCCGATTCGGCATTTAAACGACGAATTGCCGGCTTGCGTATATCAACCCAGTAAAGGCATTGGAATCTGTCATCCCACAATGGGCACTCGCCCAACACATCTGTTTGAGTACCGACGCGTTCAGGGTTTGCCCCAGGTTGAACCGCCGATCTAGTCGTTATTTGCATCATGGCGCCGATGTTAGGTTCAGCAGCCAGATCGGGGAATCAAATTTGCGGCAATCAAGCCTTTACACAAACGCAAGCCCCAGCCTTGCGTTTACGTAAAGTATGTATTGATCAAGTTCCAATTCCCATGCGCTTGAAGCAGGCATAGTATTTCCATTCATCGATCCCTAAGAGACAACCATGAGCAACGAAAACCGATCGGGCACAGTGCAGCAGCCGTTCTCTGAACTGGCGCCGCAGAACCTTTTCAACCTTGATGGACGGGTGGTCATGATCACTGGTGCCGCAGGAGGTATCGGGGGAGCTCTTGCTCGTGGATTTGCTGCGGCCGGCGCACATTTGGTGGTGTGTGACCTCAGTGACAACGTTCATGAACTGGCTGGCCAATGGCGTAGCGCAGGCATGAAAGTGGACTCGCTGAATTTTGACGTGACCAATGAAGAGCAGATTAGTGATGCCTTTTCAAAGGTAAAGGAAAGTCATGGCCGATTGGATGTTCTGATCAACAACGCTGGTGTCATTGTTCGCGCACCTTTTCTCCAATTGAGCCGCAAGGAGTGGCAAAAAGTAATTGACACCGATCTGACTGCGTGCTTCCTCATGGCCCAGCAAGCAGCCCGGCTCATGGTGGAACAAAAGAGCGGACGTATTGTTCACCTGAGTTCAATCATGAACCATGTGGCGCGCCCCAACTTGATTCCATATGTTGCTGCGAAGGGGGGGGTGTCCGCCTTAACGCGCGCAATGGCTGCAGACCTCGCCGGCACGGGGGTGACTGTCAATGCCTTGGCCCCAGGCTATACAGTGACCAAGTTTAGCCAAGCCAATGATCCTCAGTTCAACGCCTTCATCTCCGATTGGACGCCGACGCGCCGGTGGGGTCGGCCAGAGGATTTGTGTGGCGCCGCCCTGCTGCTCGCATCCGATGCGGGCAGCTATATCAATGGCCAAACCTTGTACGTCGACGGTGGGTTTTTAGCTGTCACAAAATGATCCTGCTGAATAGAAGAATCTGGATTCCACTGCGTTCGTTCGCAGTGTTCATTCTTCTTTGGTGGTTACTTTTTCTCTGGAACAATAATCCCCTGCAGCTGCCCTCACCTTTTAAGGTTTTTGATGCATTGTGGGACCTGCTGATGAGCGGCGAAGTCGTTCAACACGCCTGGATCAGTACCCATCGCATGCTTCGTGCGCTGGCCCTTGCCATTGCTGTGGCCATCCCGCTGGGATTTCTGATGGGCATGTCCAACACAATCAACCAAACCATCGAACCCCTGATCGAAATACTTCGTCCAATTTCCGGTATCGCCTGGCTTCCATTAGCCCTCTTTATTTTTGGCGTTGGAGACACCTTACCTGTATTCATTATGTTCTATGTTGGATTCTTTCCAATTCTCTACAACACGATTGCCGGCATACATCAGACCGACAGGAAGCTGATTGCTGCTGCAAAAACCATGGGGGTGTCGCAGCGCGCCGTCATCACCCATGTGCTGATTCCCTCAGCCCTACCCACCATCATGGTGGGTGTTCGACTGGCATTTGCTGGGAGTTGGGCGGCCATTGTGGCTGCAGAGCTGATTGGCTCGCCCAGCGGCTTGGGTTTTGCAATCGAATGGTATCGACAACTGCTGATGACCCCCAAAGTGCTGGCTTTCATCATCACCATTGGTGTGGTTGGGTTTGTCTGCGACCTGGCCTTACGACTAATGCAACGGCGGCTGACGCCATGGGTGCAGAACCTGGGGGGAGAAACATGACCCACATGCCAGGTAATCGGCATACCCTGAGTGTGGTTGGAGCCATTCTTCTGCCTCTACTTTTGATTTCAATTTGGCAGTGGTGGTCCTTAAGTTTGCCCGCCAATTCGGCTGCGCCCGTTCCAAGCAAAGTGGCCATCTCCTTTATTGAAATGATCAAAGCCGGTGAGTTGCTGAACGCTACATTTCAAAGCCTCTCCAGAGTCTTGCTGGGCTTTTGCCTGGCTGCAGTACTGGGAATTTCTCTGGGGCTTTTGATGGGATCAATTCCACCAGTCCGGGAAAGCCTGGATCCCATTGTCGAGAGCTTTCGACCGATTGCACCAATGGCGATTCTTCCTATCGCTATTCTCTGGTTCGGCACGGGAACGCCAACTGCTTTGGCCATTGTGGGGTATGCCTCATTTTTTCCAGTTTTGATCAACACCATTCATGGCGTGAGCAGAGTGGACCGCAAATTGGTGCTGGCCGCCAAGACCATGGACATCTCACAAACCAGGATTCTCTTTCGAGTGATTTTTCCTGGCGCGCTGCCGTTCATCATCCTGGGCTCAAGACTGGCCATGGGTGTGGCGTGGACAGCGATTATTGCCGCCGAGTTGGCAGTTGGCGCCAAATCAGGAGGCGGCACATCGGGTGGCATTGGTCAAATGATGTTTGTCTTTTTTGCCTATAACAGCGACCTTAATGCCATCGTCGTCTGCATGGTGGTAGTGGGCTTGGTTGCCTTGCTCATCGACAAGCTGTTTCGTTTTGCTGAGCGCATCCTGACGCCGTGGAGAAATCAATCATGACTGATACAGCAAGCCCCAAGAAATTGGTTTTTAAGAATGTGTGCAAAACCTTTCAGGCGCAACGCAAGGGGCCGAGCACACTGGCTGTCAGCGACTTCAGCCTGGAGGTCGAAACTGGTGAATTCATTTGCATCGTGGGACCTTCGGGCTGCGGGAAGTCAACTGTTCTGAACATGATTGCTGGACTGGAATTACCCACCAGCGGCAAACTTAAAAAGGACGAAAGTCCTATCACCGGTCCTGGAGCAGATAGAGGAGTCATGTTTCAGGACTATGCCCTGATGCCCTGGCAAACAACAGAAGAAAACATCGGCTTTGGCTTGCGCCATGGCAGCCCCGGACGCGGCATGAGCCCCACCCAAATCGAACAGCGGGTAAAACACTATGTTGACTTGGTGGGTCTGGCGGGTGCGGAGAAAAAATATCCCCATCAACTCTCTGGTGGAATGCGTCAGCGCGTGGCTCTGGCTCGGTTATTGGCCAACGAGCCCGATGTTTTATTGATGGATGAACCGCTGGGGGCCCTGGATGCACAAACGCGATTGATTCTTCAAATGGAATTGCTGCGGATCTGGGGACAAACATCGCCACAGTCTGAAAGAAAAACTGCGATTTTCATTACCCACGATATCGAAGAAGCAGTTTTTCTGGCTGACCGTGTAGTTGTTATGGGCAGCAACCCAGGAAGAATCAAGGATGTTCTGAATATCGACATCCCGCGTCCGCGCAATGAGTCAAGCCGTTCTCACCCGCGCTTTGGCCAGATCAATGAGCAAATTTGGCGGCTGATCCGTGACGAGGCCTACCGAGCCATCTCGGGTGCTGACGCCCCTATTTCCGAAGAAACAGGCACAGAGGCCTGAATACCACCCTCCCCCAACCTCAATCAAGCAAAGGAAGAATCATGAGCATCAAGAAAACTACCGACCCAACGCGGCGTGGTCTGATTTCCAAGAGTGCAGCCCTGATGGCGGCTGGTGCGCTCGGTTTTCCGGCCATCATCCAGGCTCAGGGCTCGCGCCAAAAAATCAACCTGTCGATCGGACGAATTCCATGGGCTGCTGGCAATTCGCCTATGTCGCAGTACATGATCAACAACAAGCTGATGGAAAAGTGGGCGTCCGAATTCGGTTATGACGTCACCATTGATTGGCGCGAGTACCCGACTGCCTTGCCCATGGTGGAGGCCATGGTGGGCAACCGCCTTGATATCGGCATGTGGGGCAATACACCCATCATTCGCGCCATTTCAACTGGACTACCCATCACACCCCTGGTGGTTGGCGAAGGGCATCTGCGTTTTCTGATCACAGTACGCAAGGATTCGCCGATCCGCAACGCGCAAGATCTCCGAGGAAAGACTATCGGTGTCTCTTTGGGCGGCGACCCACAAAGCGCCCTAACCCAAATGCTCAAGTTTGAGCTCAATGTCCAGGATCCGCTAAAAGAGGCAGGTATCAAGTACGTCAATATTCCGGTGCATGCGCAAGCCGCCTCCGTACCCACTGGGGTTGACGCCACCTGTACCATCTCCCCAGCTTATTACGCCGCACAGGCCTCGGGGACCACGGCGATCATGAACTCCTTCGGCTACACCGAAGATCATTACGATGGCCCAGCCGGTAAAGGTGCTGGTCACCTACTAGCTTCTGTCAAAAAATCCCAGTTCTTTCCGGACGGCTATTACCTGCATCGCTCATTCTGGATTGGTCGCACTGGCTTCCTGGAGCAGCACCCGAATGTAGTTGCCGCATTCATCACGGCCCAACAGCAAGCCGTAGCAACACTGACTACGATGGATCCCGGCGAAGTTTCCCAGCTGGTCAAACAATACTGGAAGCTCGACCCTACCGCTGGTGCCAAAGTCGTCAAGGACGATGTGCTGTTCGCACGCGGCTGGTCATGGCCCACCGAGAAAGATGCCCTGGCGATCCTGGAGTCATCCAAGTACATGCAGGACAACAAGCAGATCGAAAAAGCCCTGACCTGGGACCAAGTTCGCACCGCCTTCCGACGCAGCGCACCGCTGGTCAAAACTGCTTATGACAAGCTTGGCATGAAGCCAGCAGCTTCAGAGTTCATGCGCAAGGACGTGGCTGATCTGCGCGGTCGTCCCGTCTGGGATATTGACAAATGGGGCTCCTGATTTTTTAGGCAATATTTAACTGGAGATCGTATGAAAGTTGGTTTTGTTGGCCTGGGGGTCATGGGCGCACCCATGGCGCTCAATGTGTTGAAAGGCGGTCATGAATTAACAGTTTATGACCTGAGCCCTGCTGCAGTCGAATCGCTGGTCAAGGCGGGCGCCAAAGCTGCAAAAAATGGACGCGAGGTCGGACAGGCAAGTGAGGTGGTGGTCACCATGTTGCCCGAACCTCACCATGTGGAATCGGCCATCTTAGGTGAGGATGGCATTGCCAAGGGCCTGAAGAAGGGGGGTATTGTGATCGAGATGAGCACCATCGACCCAAGCACCTCGCGCCGTGTCGGTGACGCGCTAAGAGCTATGGACATGGAACTGGTTGATTCACCTGTGGGCAAGACCAGTGAACATGCGGTTTCCGGCACCTTGACCTTGATGGTGGGTGGTAACCGCCCAGCCATTGATACAGTGACCCCGATTCTCAATTGCATGGGTACTGACACTTACTACTGCGGTGGACCTGGCACTGGACATGCCATGAAGATGACCAATAACTTGTTGGCCACTGCGATCATGATTGCCAATATCGAAGCGCTTACGATTGGCGCCAAAAATGGATTGACCCTAGAACTAATGCAAGAAGTGATGAAAACCACCATGGCGTGGAATCAGCAGTTTGCTGTGGCTATGCCCAAAAAGGGTTTTGTTGGTGACGACAGCCCTGGATTTGCCATACGCCTGGCCTGCAAGGACGTACGCCTAGCATGTGAAGCGGCAGAAAAGATGGGTTCGAAGGCTCTGGTTGGCAGAGCTGCCGTGCAGACCATGGAGCGCGCCATCGAGCTGGGTCTAGGGGACCGAGACACTGCCGCGCTGCAATTTTTGCGTGAAAAGGAACTGGGGATCAAGATTCGCCAGCAGCCTGTCAAGAAAGCCGCCTGACGCGGATTGCCATGCCAGCTTACGTTATTAATGACATGGCAATCACCGACCCACAAGGGTTTGAGGAATACAAGAAGCTATCGCCCGCCACAGTTTCAGCCTATGGCGGACGTTTTCTTGCGCGCGGGGGCGAAATGGCTTTTGTGGAAGGTGATTGGAAACCACGCAGACTGGTGGTAATTGAATTTCCAAGCATGGACCAGGCCAAAGCCTGGATTGAATCGCCCGAGTATGCGCCCGCCCGCCGGCTACGTCAGATTTCTGCCAAATCAAGAATGGTTATTGTTGACGGGGTTGGCTCAATCTAAGTATTCGCCGGAAGTCACTGGCAGAAGTGGCAAGCATTCATAAGTGGCTTATTGCCTTGCTACTATCTAGGCAATTCTCCATGCTCGCCTACTGCAGGTGCACTTTGCAGGTTCACTTTGTCTTGCCAAGGCGCGACAAATGCTGGCGCGGGCATTTCTACCACTCGTCCTCTCACCTTGACCTGATGCGTGCGCAACTGCGGATGGTGAATCAGATCGAGCACCGAATTAATCGAGCCAAAAGGTGTCTGCGCCTCAGTCAGTCGGTCTGCCACTTCGCCATAGGTCAGGCGCCCAATCACTGACTGGATCAAATCTTCGATATCCTCCCGATGCTGCCCCCGAGCCACGCCATTAGCAAAATCTGGGTCTAGAGCCAGATCAGGCTTAAGAAGCACATGCTGACAAAATGCCAGCCATTCACGGTCGTTCTGGACTGCCAGCACCACCTCGCGTCCATCGCTGCAAGTAAAGGCCCCATAGGCTGCAATGCTTGGGTGGCGCAAGCCAATACGCTGGGGAGCTGCGTGTCCATATCTTGCTTGCAGGTAGGGAACAGCCATTAGTTCGGCGCCCGCATCGAAGAGTGATACCTTGAGTGCATTGCCTTGGCCAGTGCTTTCGCGAAGCAGAAG
>JAFMJA010000072.1 GCA_017853735.1 Burkholderiaceae bacterium
CAAAGGAAGCTGGCCCCAATCCGAGCTGTTCAGCTGGTTGCAGCAAACCGCTGCGATTGATGACCATGAAATGAACCGCACCTTCAACAATGGCATTGGCATGGCCGTGGTGGTGGATGCCGCCCATGCCGCAGCAGCTGCCGAAACCTTGCGCGCGCTGGGTGAGAAGGTCTATGAAATCGGGGTGATTGAACAGCATACAGGCGGAGCGCAGGTCACCGTGACCTGAACAGCCCCACTGGCAGGCTGGCCATGGTCGAATCCAATTCCACGCACCGCCTGCCAGCGGGAATCTGGGCGCTTGGCTTTGTCAGCCTGCTCATGGATGTCTCCTCTGAGCTCATCCACAGCCTACTGCCTGTTTATTTGGTCTCTGGCCTGGGCGCCAGCATGTTGAGCGTGGGACTACTCGAGGGTGCCGCCGAAGCTACTGCCCTGGTGGTGAAGGTTTTTTCAGGCGGGCTGAGTGACTGGTGGGGCCGCCGCAAGCCTTTGGCCTTATTCGGCTATGGGCTGGGTGCTGCCAGCAAGCCTATTTTCGCCCTCGCCTCCACCCTTGAGCCGGTGATCGCCGCCCGCTTGATCGACCGCATTGGCAAGGGCATACGCGGCGCTCCACGCGACGCTCTGGTGGCCGACATTGCACCACCTCAGATGCGAGGCGCTGCCTTTGGCTTACGCCAATCGCTCGATACTGTGGGTGCCTTCCTCGGCCCCTTGCTGGCGATGGGTTTGATGCTCGCGTGGTCCAACGACTTTCAGGCAGTTTTCTGGGTGGCGACGATTCCTGCCTTTCTCTGCGTGGTGGTCCTGATGTTAGGCGTACAAGAACCGGCACGCAGCGTGACCGGGCCCAGAATCAATCCTATTCGGCGTGAAAACTTGCGTCGCCTGAGCTCAGCCTATTGGTGGGTGGTTGGCTTGGGTTCGGTGTTCACCCTGGCGCGTTTTTCAGAGGCCTTCCTGGTCCTGCGAGCTCAACAAGGTGGGCTTGACCTCGCATGGGTCCCGCTGGTGCTGATCGTGATGAATATTTTCTTTGCCATGGGCGCCTACCCCTGTGGCCGCCTGGCTGACCAGATGAGCCACCGCACCCTGCTGGCAGGCGGCCTTGCCTTGCTGATCGGTGCAGACCTGATGCTGGCCCTGGACAACCAGGGGCCCCTGCTGTGGGCTGGCGTTATTCTGTGGGGATTGCATATGGCCATGACACAAGGTCTGCTGGCCACCATGGTGGCCAACAATGCGCCTGCTGAATTGCGCGCCACGGCTTTTGGCCTTTTCTACCTGATGAGTGGACTTTCCATGCTGGTGGCCAGCGCCCTGGCTGGTTTTCTCTGGGATACCTGGGGCGCGTCAGCAACATTTATGGCGGGAATATTTTTCAGTTTGATCGCCTTGCTGCTGCTGATCAAACAAAAAGGGTTCAAGCCGCCTGGCTAATTGCCAGTGAAGTTGCTGCCCCACGCATTGGCGCCACCCCAACAGAGGATTGCGCTGGCCCGCATTACCGGGCTTTACGTCTCAGTTCGAGCAGGCGCTGAGCAATCGCACTGGAGTCCTCGCTTGAGCCCGCATGCGCCAGATAGGTCTCCAAATCCTGCACGGCCTGTTCGGTTTGTCCCAGCGAGGCATTGGTCAGCCCTCGTTCCCGATATTCCACCCACAACTCAGGCAGCAAGACAAGCAAGCGATCCTGCACGGCCAACAAACGCTGCAGGTCTGACTGAGCACGATAGAGTTCCTTGAGGTTGCGCAACATGCGCTCGATGATCTCGCGGGGTGTCGCCGGCTGCAAAAAAACGCCCAGGGGCAACTCCTGGGAGATCGGCGAACCAAGTCCGCGGCGGTAGGGCTCCAGGCGCTCCACCAATTCCTCACGGCTGAGCGACTCGCCCGAAAATGGGTCAATCAAGACCTGGCCCTGGGCCAGGTTCACACGGACCAGAAAATGCCCCGGGAAGGACACCCCACGCGCTGCCAAACCCAGACCTTGAGCCAGTTCCAGCCAGAGCACGGCCAATGAAACTGGAATGCCGCGGCGACTGTGCAGAACACTATGCATATAGCTGTTAGCGGGATCGTGGTAGTGGTTGACATTGCCGGCAAAGCCCTGGTCCTTGAAGAAGTACTGGTTCAGAATGCGCAGCTTGTACACGCCCGGGGCGTCGGCGGGAATGCGGCATCGCACCGTGGCCAGCAGGTGGTCAACCCCTGACAACACCGATTGCACATCCAGGTCCGGATGTTCATCCTGCGCCAGGCTGGCCGCAGCTTCGAGCAAGGGGAAATGGGTGTCCGACTGCACCAAAGTAGCGAAATAGCTCAGCGGGGTAGGTTTTAAAAAATCTTTCATCATCAACGGCGCACCAATTGAGCCAACTTCATCCCGGCTGCGGTGACCGAACCAAAATAAATCAGCGCGGCACCGGCCAGCACTGCCAAGAGATAGCCTACCCGCAACAAGGGTTGATTGCGCAAATCCAGCCAGGGCACAGCATGGGCCGTCCACCACAAAAATACTCCCAACAGGGCAGATGCGACCAAGACCTGCGCGAGGAAGCGGGTCCAGCCTGGCGCTGGTATGTAACTACCTCTCTGGCGTAAGCCCAGCAGCAGCCAAAGGGCATTGATCATGGCCCCGAGGCCAATGGAAAGTGACAGCCCGGCATGCTGGAATAAGGGCACAAAAGCCAGATTCATGAGTTGGGTGAGCACCAGCACAATCACTGCGATCTTGACCGGGGTTCGAATATCCTGGCTGGCGTAAAAACCGGGCGCTAGCACCTTGACTGCCACCACGCCGAGCAAGCCTGCTCCCCAGCCCATCAGCGCCAGCGCCGTCTGGCGCACATCATGCTCGGTGAAAGCGCCGTAGTGGTAGAGCACAGCCACCAGGGGATGGGCAAACACCAACAAGGCGATGGCACACGGCAGGCTCAGCAGCACGACCAGACGTAAACCCCAGTCCAACATGGCGGAATACTGCTGCATATCGTTGCTTGCCTTGGCAGTCGCCAATTGCGGCATGAGCACCACGCCCAGCGCCACGCCCAGCATGGCGGTCGGAAATTCCATCAGCCGATCTGCATAGCTCAGCCAGCTGACACTGCCCGCCACCAGGTACGAGGCAATCTGGGTATTGATCAACAGGGAAATCTGCGCCACGCTCACACCCAGAAGGGCGGGTACCATCAGACGCAGGATGTTCTTGGTGTGCGGATCGGACAGGGCAGCTTGCAAAGCCCCCCAACCCAGGCGGATATTCGGCAACAGTCCCAGTCGTTTGAGTGCCAGCGCCTGGAGCAGCAATTGCAGCATACCCCCAGCCATCACCCCAGCAGCCAGGGCGTAAATCGGTTGCCAACCGAGCTGGCCAAACCAGGGCGCGAGCAGCCAGGCCGCCCCGATCAGACTTAAATTAAGCAAAACCGGGGTCAGCGCCGGAATCGCAAAGTGCCGCCAGGTATTGAGCACGCCTGCGGCCAATGCCACCAGCGACATGAAGGCGATATAGGGAAACATCCAGCGCGTCATCAGCACCGCAGCTTCAAAGCTGTCGCCCGACTGCTGCAGTCCGCTGGCCAAGGCCCAGACCAGAATTGGGGCGCCGGACACCCCCAGCACGCAGGTCAGCAACAAGACGGCAAAAAGCAGGCTGGCTACCCGATCGACCATCTTCCGAGTGGCATCTTCGCCCTCCTGCGCGCGCGCGGTGGCCAAGACAGGCACGAAAGCTTGGCTGAAAGCGCCTTCGGCAAAAAGCCGACGAAAAAGGTTTGGGATCCTGAACGCCACATTGAAGGCATCAGTCAGGGCGCTGGCGCCAAAGGTGGCCGCAATGACCAGCTCGCGCACCAATCCAGTGATGCGCGAAGCCAGGGTCAACAGGGAAACCGTCGATGCGGCTTTGAACAGACTCACGTGCATCAGTGTAGAGGATCAGTCAAGCAAGCCTTGGGCAAGCCACAGGATGAACATGCAAAAAATGCTAAAATCGCGGGTTCTGCTGACATCATCCACAGACACAAGGAATCAATATCATGGCCTCTGGAAAGCCAAAGAAAAAAAACCCGCGCCTGGCGTCGGGCCGCAAACGAGTTCGTCAGGACGTCAAGCTCAATGCGGCCAATACCTCACTGCGCTCCAAATACCGCACTGCCGTCAAAAATGTTGAAAAAGCAGTTTTGAGCGGCGACAAAGCCAAGGCCACCGAGCTGTTTGCCAAGATGCAGGCGGTGGTGGACACCGTGGCCGACAAAGGCATTTTTCATAAAAACAAGGCGGCTCGCGACAAGAGCCGCATCTCAGCCAGGGTCAAGGCCCTGGCCGCCTGAGTTCAGGCCTCGCACGCTGGGACTTGCGCCCATGCGCCGTTTGTAACCGGTGCGCTGTCAGCAGAATAAAAAAAGCCGTCGCATGACGGCTTTTTTTTGTCCGGCCTCAGGCTTCAGCCAGCAGGCTTTCCTCGTACATGAGCTCTACTTTGGTCAACAAATCATTGTCGCGGGCAAAACCAATGCAGAAATCCCAGGCCAGGGGCTCAAATTCCCGCAAGGCAGGATCCACCTTGACGCATTTCAAACCTTCCAGGTCGCCAGGCACACACCAGGGCGAGTAGGCCAAATGTTGATTGAAGCCTTTGGCGGCCGGATGAAACTGAGCCATCACGCCCGCCAGGCGTTCCGCCCAATCGCTGGGCCGAAAGGGCTTTCCCTGACGGGTCCTGCCCAAAATGAAAAAGGTTTTCCTGTCCGCGCAATCTGTCATTGTTGAACCTCTGTCCTGCGAAATGCCAGCCAAATGGAGCGCTGGCTGGGCGAGTGAACCCCCACCCTGCCTGTGCGATCTCAATATAAGATGTATTATATCTTATATAAGACTTGAAAAATACGGGCTGGATGGCATCCTCCTGGCGGGACATCTTGCGCAGCGCACTGGGTCTAAAATCAACTTCCAACGGCCCAACCTGCGTTGGGCCGCATTGTTTTTTGTGATTCGTCAAAACCAACTGCCATGACCGCCGTCCCGCCTACCCTCGCTGCTGCCTCGCCTCATGTCATGAACACTTACGGGCGCCTGCCGATCGCGCTGTCGCATGGACAGGGGTGCCGCGTTTGGGACATCAACGGCAAGGCCTATCTCGATGGCCTGGGCGGCATCGCGGTCAACACACTTGGGCACAACCACCCTCAGTTGGTGGCGGCCTTGCAGGATCAGGTCAGCAAGCTGATCCACTGCTCCAACTACTATCACATCCCCTTGCAAGAGGAATTGGCCAGTTTGCTGGTCGAGCGATCGGGTCTTAGCAATGCTTTCTTTTGCTCGACCGGGCTGGAAGCCAATGAAGCTGCCATCAAAATGGCGCGCAAGTATGGTCACGACAAAGGCATCGACAACCCGCAAATCGTGGTCTATGAAAAAGCCTTTCACGGACGCTCCATCGCCACTCTGAGCGCCACTGGCAATGAAAAAATTCAGAAAGGATTTGGGCCACTGGTACCCGGCTTCATCCGGGTGCCGATCAACAACATGGATGCGCTGCTGCAGGCCACTGCTGGCAACCCCAATGTCGTGGCGGTATTTTTCGAGACCATCCAGGGCGAAGGCGGCATCCATTCCATGCAATTGGATTACCTGAGCCAGGTGCGTGAGCTCTGTGATCAACGCGAATGGCTGCTGATGATCGACGAGGTGCAAAGCGGCATGGGCCGCACCGGGAAATGGTTTGCCCATCAATGGGCTGGCATCCAGCCTGATGTGATGCCCCTGGCCAAGGGCCTGGGTTCGGGCGTTCCAGTAGGCGCGGTGATCGCTGGTCCCAAGGCAGCTCAAATTTTCCAGCCGGGCAACCATGGCAGCACCTTTGGCGGCAACCCACTGGCGATGCGCGCCGGGGTGGAAACCATTCGCATCATGGAGCAAGACCGGCTTTTGGACAATGCCAGCACGGTCGGCGCCCATTTACGGGCCGCCCTTGGACGTGCACTGGGTACTACAGCAGGCGTCAAGGAAATTCGTGGCCAAGGTTTGATGATTGGCGTGGAATTAAGCAAGCCTTGTAGCGTTTTGACTGAACGTGCCGCCGAGGCCGGCTTGCTGATCAGCGTCACCGCCGACAATGTGATTCGCTTGGTGCCGCCCTTGATTATTACCCCGGCAGAAGCGGATGAAGCGGTGGCCTTGCTCACACCGCTGGTGAAAGCCTTTCTGGCTGAGAGCTGAGTTCGCCCCCATCATGTCGAAAAAACTCAAGCATTACCTTCAGTTTTCCAACTTCACGGCGGATGAATACGCCTATCTGTTCGAACGTGCTGCGCTGATCAAAAGAAAATTCAAGGCCTACGAAAAGCACCATCCCCTGACCGACCGTACGCTGGCACTCATCTTCGAGAAAGCTTCCACCCGTACCCGGGTGAGCTTCGAGGCTGGCATGTATCAATTGGGAGGTAGTGTGGTTCACCTGACCACAGGTGACAGCCAGTTAGGACGTGCCGAGCCCATCGAAGACAGCGCCCGCGTCATCAGCCGCATGGTCGATCTGGTGATGATTCGTACTTTTGAGCAGACCAAGATCGATCGTTTCGCCGAGTATTCCCGGGTGCCGGTGATCAACGGCCTGACCAATGAATTTCACCCCTGCCAAATCATGGCCGACATCTTCACTTTCATCGAGCATCGTGGCTCGATCCGGGGCAAGACCGTGGCCTGGGTTGGTGACGGCAACAATATGGCCAATACCTGGTTGCAGGCCGCTCAGTTGCTGGACTTCACTGTTCATGTCAGCACGCCACGCGGCTACGAGATTGACCGTGCCGTGGCTGGTGTCAGGAATGATTGCTACCGGGTATTCAAGGACCCGATGCTGGCCTGCGCCAATGCCGATCTGGTGACCACCGATGTATGGACCAGTATGGGCTTTGAGGCTGAAAACGAAGCGCGCAAAAAAGCCTTTGCAGATTGGTGCGTTGATATGGACATGATGCGCACGGCCAAGTCAGACGCTCTCTTCATGCATTGCCTTCCCGCGCACCGGGGAGAGGAAGTGGATGTAGATGTGATTGATGGTCCGCAATCTGTGGTGTGGGATGAAGCCGAAAACCGGTTGCATGTGCAGAAGGCTCTGATGGAGTACCTGCTGCTGGGTCAGCTCTGATGTCCACCTGCACCGAGTGCGGAGCATGCTGTGCCAGCTTTCGGGTTGACTTTGCAGTCTACGAAGTTGAGGGCATGGGCGGTCAGGTGCCGGAAGGGCTGGCGGTGCAGGTCAATGGCAGCACCTGCCGCATGAGAGGCACCGATCACGTCCCGATTCGTTGCGCAGCATTGACTGGGAATATTGGCGAACAGGTCAGTTGTTCCATCTACGAGTGGCGCCCTTCACCCTGTCGTGAGTTCGGTGAAGGCGATTACGCCTGCAACAAGGCGCGCGCAAGGCACGGCCTATGCGTGCTGCAATGAACCGCGCAAATTCGAGCCAGCTCCCCAGCCAGTTCAGCCTCAGGACCCCGTCTCGTCTGCTTTTTCAGGCCAACTCCTGTCCTGCTGTTGCGGTTTGGAGGGATCTATTTGCAAGGCCGCTGTGAAAGCACCGGCAAGGAGCATGCGCAACACAGTCGACATATTTCGGGATTTGTTGTCCCAGGTCCAACTTCCTATTGACCTGTCTCAGGGCTTGAGGTCATCGCGTTTGCGCAGGAACTCCTCGCGGTCGATGTCGCCACGAGCATAACGCTCATTCAATATTTCGAGCGCTGTCTTGTGATCAGCCACTGATCGTTGCTGCTTGCCTGCACCCATGGCCATGCGCACAACAGCCACCACTCCGGCCAACAACAGCCCCCAGAAAAGCAACATGCCCAAGAATCCAAAACCCATGGCACCCCATCCCCAACCGTATCCATCAAACATCATGATGATCTCCTGAAACACCTTGCCCCAAAGCGCCCGTCATCATTCGGCGCCCATCATCCACCCACGACCCAAGCGGCGCAATCTTTCTTTCTGCTCTTTGCTCAATATTGCCTCGATGCGGTTGTGGGCATCCACTGATGATTCAAGCAATTGCCGTCGCAGTTCTGCAATCTTCATACTTTGCCTGCCGATGGCTGCGGGATCCCGCTTTTCCGCGTGAAAGAGATCTCGCAACATGGCCTGTTCATCCAGCAATTTGCCCATGGTCTCCCAATTTTTCTTGCGTAGCTCCTCATGAATCTGGGCCAGCTTTGAGCGCTGTTGATCGTTCAGATCAAGCATGCGAAATGCGTGTCCGCCCATGCCCATCATGTCGTGGCCGCCATAGCCCATCATGGGTCCCATGGGTCCCATGGGTCCCATGGGGCCCATGGGGCCCCAGTCACGATCCAGCCGGTCATTGCCTTCCCATCCCGGTCCCTGGCGGTAGCCCTGGTAGGGACCCATCATTCCGTGGCCGGACCCAAACCAGCGTTCCATCCAGGAAGGTGGTGCGTTTGAATTCTGTGGTGAGGTTTGCGCCATCAGTCCAGCTGAGGACAGAAACATACTGCACGCTGCAAGCAGCAAAGTAATTTTCATCGGATTCTCCAAACAGCCTCAGTCACTCTGCAAAGCCCTGGATATGCAGGGCAAGGTTCAGAATGACTCAAGTGATTAGAGTCCGATTGAGCGTGAGAGTTAGCTGGGAATCAGAAAGACTTGATAAAAATCAAGCGCCTTGGTTTCAATTTTTTCGGACTGGCAAGTCACTGGGTATTGGAAATTTTTGGTGGTCAGTCTGCACCCAATGCGTTGGTATAAAGCGCATAGACTGAGTGGCTGGCAGCCATGAACAGGCGGTTGCGTTTGATACCCCCAAAGCAGACATTGGCACAGCGCTCGGGCAGGTGAATATGTGCAATGGCCTTGCCGTCTGATGCAAAGACCCGCACCCCATCCAGACCTTCGGGCTCAACACCTAGCCGGCCGTCACTGCCCCAGCCGCACCAGAGATTGCCGTCGGTATCGACTGCGATGCCATCAATCGCTCCTGCACCCAGTGCGTCGATGAGCAGTCGTTTGCCGGACAGTTGCCCCTGATCACTCAGGTCATAGGCCCAAATCCGGCGATGGGGCGTAGATCGGCTCTCAACGATATAGATCACGGATTCATCGGGCGAGAAAGCCAGGCCATTGGGTCCAGCCAGGTCGCTCAGCACCTGCTGCAGTTCGCCCGAAGGCGCCAGACGATACACCGCATGCGGCAGCTCAGATTTAGCCAGATCACCTTCCCAATGACCCAAAATGCCAAAAGGCGGATCGGTGAACCAGACTGAACCATCGCGCCGACAGATGATGTCGTTGGGTGAATTCAGGCGCATGCCCTGATAGTGGTCGGCCAGCACAGTGATCGAGCCATCGTATTCGGTGCGGGTCACCCGCCTACCCCCGTGTTCGCAGCTCAGCAATCGACCTTGACGGTCGCGGGCATTGCCATTCGTATAGCCCGATGGCGAACGGAACACGCTCACCATGCCCGAGCATTCATCCCAACGCAGGATGCGATTGCTTGGTATGTCGGACACCAGCAGATACCGGCCGTCACCCACCCACAGCGGGCCCTCGGCCCAACGCAGTCCAGTGAACAGGCGCTCCACCGAGGCGCTGAAGAGGCGATATTTGAGAAAACGCTCATCCAAAACCTCGATACGCGGATCGGGGTACCTGGGATTGGTCACAAAAGGAGGATGAAAGTCCCCACCGAGGTTCAGATCAGGGTAATCTGTCATATCACAGTCCCATCAAACGAGGCAGCCAAAGTGACAGCCAGGGAACATAGGTCACCAGCAGCAACACCAGCAGCAAGGCAGCAAAGAATGGAAGCATGGCCTGGGTCACCACCCCGATGCGTAGTCGGGCCACCGCGCTACCAACAAATAAGACCGAACCAACCGGGGGAGTAATGAGTCCGATGCCCAGGTTGACCATCATGATCATGCCGAAATGCACCGGGTCCACGCCCATGAGCTTGACCACTGGCAAGAGTATGGGCGTCAGAATCAAGATCAGGGGGGCCATGTCCATCAAGGTGCCCAGACAAAGCAGCAGCAGATTGATCATGAGCAGAATCACATATTTGTTATCGGACAGGCTGGTCAGGAAACTGGTGATCTTCAGCGGGATCTGCATCAGGGTCATCAGGTAGCCAAAGGCCGCGGCGAAGCCGATCAGGATCATCACGATGGTGACAGTTTTGACCGTACGATGCACCAGCTTGGGCAAGTCGCGCCATTTGTAGTCACGATAGATGAACATGGTGACAAAAAATGCCCAGACCACAGCAATCGATGCGGATTCATTGGCGGTGAATACTCCGCTCAGAATTCCCCCGAGGATGATGAAGATGGTCATCAGTCCCCAGAGCGCATCACCAGCAATCTTGAGGGCCTGCCGCAAGGGTATTTTTTCACCGCGTGGAAAGTTGTGACGGTGCGCCATGATCATGCAAAGAATTGCCAGCACCAGACCCAAGAGCAAGCCGGGCAATACGCCAGCCATGAACAGCGCAGCAATCGAAACACTGCCCCCAGCAGCCAGTGAATACAGCACAGCGTTGTGGCTTGGAGGAATCAGGATCGCCTGCACCGAGCCACTGACAGTGACCGCAGTGGCGAACGGGCGTGGATAACCCTTTTTCTCCATTTCCGGGATTAGCACCGAGCCGATCGAGGCAGTGTCGGCCACTGAAGAAC
>JAFMJA010000073.1 GCA_017853735.1 Burkholderiaceae bacterium
CCATCGGCAGGGTCTGATCAATCACCGGCTTGATGCGACCTTGACCGTACCACTCAAGCAACTCGGCCATCATGGCCGCCTGGGCATGGGGCTCACGGCGAGAAAACTCGCCCCAGAAAACCCCCACAATGGACGCCCCCTTGAGCAGGGCTAAATTCAGTGGCAAGGAGGGAATCGGACCCGCGGCGAAACCAACCACCAGGTAGCGTCCGCGCCAGGCGATGGAACGAAATGCCGGTTCGGCAAGGTCGCCGCCAACCGGATCGTAGATCACATCGGGGCCTTTGCCGTCGGTCAGGCGCTTGATCTCTTCCCGAAAACCTGTAGGCAGCGTCGCCTGGCTGTAATCAATGGTGGCGTCAGCGCCCTGCTCGCTGCAAAGGGCACACTTCTGTGGGCTTGATGCGGCTGCAATCACCCGTGCGCCGCGCGCCTTGGCAATCTGGATCGCGGCTGTGCCCACCCCGCCGGCGGCGCCCAGAATCAGCACAGTCTCACCCGCTTGAACTTGTCCACGATCGATCAAGGCGTGGTGCGAGGTGGCGTAGGTCATGATGAAGGCGGCCGCATCGACCAGGGGAAAGTGGTCTGGCAGGAGCTGGCATTTGTCGGCTGGCGCCAGGGTGTGCGTGGCAAAGCCACCGGTGCCAGCCAGGCAGGCCACTGACTGCCCGACTTTGAGCTGCGTCACCTCAGGGCCTGTGGCCTGCACCACACCAGCGAACTCAGAGCCCGGCACAAAGGGCAGGGCCGGCTTCATCTGGTATTTGTTCTGCACAATCAGCAAATCGGGAAAGTTCAGGCTGGCTGCCTTGATCTGCACCAGAACCTCCTTGGGGCCCGGTGACGGCGTTGGCACTTCTTTCCAGGCCAACTGGTCCACTCCAACCGGGTTTTCGCAAAGCCAAGCGTGCATCGTCTTCTCCTGTCGCGCATCCATGGATGATCAGAGCGGAATGATAAGCCGTGAACACCATCCCTAGCAGCCACCTACAATCGCAGACAAGGTAAATGACATATGAAAATTTTGATCTCCAATGACGATGGCTACCAGGCCCCCGGCATCGTGGCGCTGCATGATGCGCTCAAGGAGGTGGCCGAGGTTGAAGTTGTTGCGCCTGAACACAATAACAGCGCCAAATCCAATGCGCTCACCCTGCATTCACCGCTTTATGTGCAGCGCGCTGCCAATGGCTTTCGCTACGTCAACGGCACCCCAGCCGATTGTGTGCACATTGCGTTGACCGGCTTGCTGGGCTATCGCCCTGACCTGGTTGTCTCTGGCATCAACAACGGCGCCAATATGGGAGACGACACCATCTATTCAGGCACGGTTGGTGCTGCGATGGAAGGGTACCTGTTTGGAGTTCCCTCGATGGCGTTCTCGCAGATTGAAAAAGGCTGGCGTCACCTCGATGCCGCAGCCGAGCATGCGCGCGATCTGGTGCTCCAACTGGCCAAAGAAAAAACCCTGGGAAGCTGGCCCTGGCTGCTCAATGTGAACATTCCCTGCCTGCCAGCCGCACAGATCAAGCCATTGAAAGTCTGCCGTCTGGGCCGTCGTCATTCGGCAGAGAAAGTGATTACCCAGGCCAGTCCGCGCGGCGAGACCATGTACTGGATTGGTGGCGCTGGTGCGGCGCTGGACGAAGGCGAAGGCACAGACTTTTATGCCACTGCCCACGGGCATGTGGCCCTGACCCCCTTGATGGTCGACCTCACCGACCATGCCCGTCTGGGCGACTGGGCGCAACGCCTGGAGATAGCGTCCAGCGCTGGAGCCTAGCCTTGAGCAACCGGCAACGCCCAAGTTTTCCAGCGCGCTTAAGGCCTGACGCTTCCTCCACCGCGCAGAGTCCAGCTGCATCCAGCCAAGCCAGGCCTATTGCGCCAGGATTGCCAGGGCGACCAAGGTCTGCCGATTTGAGCCAACCCATCCTGTCACCACCTCGGTCTTTCCCTGGCGCGAAATTGCCTCCCAGCCCTCCCCATGGTCTGGGCTTGGACTCTGGCGCGGTGCGTCAGGCCATGGTCAACAAACTGGCGGCCCAGGGCATTGCAGACACTCGCGTTCTGCAAGCCATGGGCGCGGTGGAGCGGCATCGTTTTGTCGATAGCGCGCTGGTCAATCAGGCGTATGAGGACACCAGCCTGCCAATTGGCCTGGGGCAGACCATCTCCAAGCCCAATGTGGTTGCCCGGATGCTGGAACTGTTGATGCAAGGCTGCGAAAAAAAACTTGGCCGGGTGCTGGAAATTGGCACCGGCTGTGGCTATCAGGCGGCCGTGCTCAGCCAGTTGGCCAGCGAGGTCTACAGCATCGAACGCTTGCGGGGATTGCATGAAAAGGCCCGCGAAAATTTACGCCAGTTGCGACTGCCCAATGTGCACCTGCTGTTGGGTGATGGCATGTTGGGCTATCCCAGGGGTGCGCCCTACGCTGCCATCGTCTCTGCGGCTGGAGGTGAAGCAGTCCCGGCTGCCTGGACGGAACAGCTTGCCGTTGGCGGCCGCTTGGTGGCGCCCGTCCACGCGCAGGGCAAGGCCTCCCAGCAAGCGCTGGTCGTGATCGAACGCACCCAGGAGGGTTTGCGCCAGACGGTCTTGGAGGCGGTGCACTTCGTGCCTCTAAAATCGGGTATCGCTTGAGGAATATTGCCATGTCGGTCTGTTTGTCTAGGCTGTTGTTTTCAAGTTTGTGCGTGGTCCTGTTATCTGTGCAGGTGGCATGCACCTCGACCAGCATCAATCGGGCACCGGTTGAAGATCGCGGTATTGCCAATACCCGTCCGGCTGCTGCCACCCAGTCGGCCGCGACAGCGCAGCCCGATCAGTCTGTCAAGCCGGGGTACTACGCGGTCAAGCCAGGCGACACCCTGATCCGCATCGGCCTGGAGTCTGGCCAAAACTGGCGCGAAATTGCGCGCTGGAACAATATTGACAATCCCAACCAGATTGAAGTGGGCCAAGTGCTGCGGGTGGCGCCGCCGACGGCTCCCGTCGCGAGCACAAGCTCCTCACCTGCGGCAGTGGTCACCCGTCCGGTCACGACCGCCAGCGTTCAGACCCAGGCGGTGCCGCCGCCGGGAAGTGCGCCCGCCAACCAGACGAGCACGGCTACGACAACAACCACGACCACAACCACGACCACAGCAACCGAAGCTGCCCTGCTTGCCGAAGACGCAATTGCCTGGGCCTGGCCGGTCAGTGGACCGCTGCTGGCCGGTTTTGATGAGGTCAAAAACAAAGGTCTGGATCTGGGTGGCGCTGCCGGCGATCCGGTCTTGGCGGCTGCGGACGGACGCGTGGTTTACGCTGGCGCTGGATTGCGCGGCTATGGCAACCTGGTCATTGTCAAGCACAACAATACCTATCTCACTGCCTATGCCCACAACCAGGCCTTGCTGGTCAAGGAAGACCAGACCGTGCGCAAGGGCCAGAAGATTGCTGAAATGGGCAGCAGCGATACCGACCGGGTCAAGCTGCATTTCGAGGTCCGCCGACAGGGCAAGCCGGTGGATCCGGTCAAATTCCTGCCCAGTCGCTGAAACCCCAGGGAACTTGCTGGGCTCGACAAGACATGATCGAGTTGAGCTATACCGGGTTGCCAGTCTTCCCTGAAACAAGTCCTGCTGGAGCTGTCAATTCATGAACTCACCCGTCCTGGTCTTTGACATCGAAACCATCCCTGATATTGCCGGTCTGCGTGCTATCCGGGGTATGCCAGCACAGGCCAGTGATGAACAGGTGTATGCCGATTGGCTGGCCGAGCGCAAGGAAAATGGCCAGAGCGATTTCATGCCCTTGCACTTGCAGCGGGTGCTGGTGATCAGCTGCGTTTTTCGCAATAGCGAGGGCTTGCGCGTGCACTCTTTTGTCGATCGGGATGGCCAGAGTGAAGGCAAGGTGATCCAGACTTTTTTCAATACCCTGGAAAAACATACTCCCCAACTGGTCAGCTGGAATGGCGGCGGGTTTGATCTGCCGGTCTTGCATTACCGTGGTCTGTTGCATGGGGTGGTGGCTGACAAATATTGGGATCAAGGGGAGGACGATCGAGAGTTCAAGTGGAACAACTACATCGGCCGCTACCACACCCGGCATCTGGACTTGATGGACCTGCTGGCCCTCTACCAGCCCAAGAACAACGCGCCACTGGATGTGATGGCCAAGCTGTGTGGCTTTCCTGGCAAATTGGGAATGGACGGGTCAGCGGTCTATCCCGCCTACCTGCAGGGCCAGCTGGAGGACATCCGTTGTTACTGCGAAACCGATGTCATGAACACTTACCTGCTTTATTGCAGATTTCAAAAAATGCGCGGTGGGCTGTTGGACAAGGAATACATGCAGGAAATTGAACTGGTCAAGTCGGCCCTGTCGGACTTGTCTCCAAGTCAGCCACATTGGCAAGCGTATCTGCAGGCCTGGAGCTGATCACCATGGGCATTTGGCCTGAGACAATTGCAGCATGAGTGAACCCGCTTCGGTGACGTCCAACTTTCCAGCAGACGCGCTGACCATCGAATCGCTGGACCTGGACGCCCAGGGCATTGCCCACCGGGCCGATGGCAAAGTGGTTTTTGTCGAGGGCGCCTTGCCTTTTGAGGTGGTCAGCGCCAAGGTGAACCGAAGCAAAAACAGCTGGGAACAGGCTACCGTTACAGCCATTCATCGGTCCTCCTCGCAACGCGTGCTGCCCCAATGCCCGCACTTCGGACTGCACCCCGGCGCCTGTGGCGGCTGCAAGATGCAGCATCTGCACCCATCGGCCCAGGTGGCCGTCAAGCAGCGGGCTCTGGAGGACAGTCTCTGGCACCTGGGCAAAGTGCGCGCCGAGAATATTCTGCGACCCATTGAGGGCCCGGACTGGGGCTACCGTTACCGGGCCCGCCTGTCGGTGCGTCATGTGCACAAAAAGGGGAAGGTACTGATTGGATTTCATGAACGCAAGAGCCGCTATGTGGCGGACATGAGCGTTTGCCCAGTTTTGCCGCCCAAGGTCAGTGCCTTGTTGCTGCCTCTGCGTGATTTGATCGGTTCCATGGATGCGATCGACACCTGCCCGCAAATCGAACTGGCGGCTGGCGATTCGGTCACTGCCCTGGTGTTGCGGCATCTGCAAGCACTCAGTGCTGCGGATCTGTCCAGGCTACGTGACTTTGCCCAGCTACACCCAGGCCTGCAATGGTGGCTACAGCCCAAGGGCCCAGACTCTGTTCATCTGCTCGATCCAACAGGCGAACAACTCAGCTATGGATTGCCGGAATTTGGACTGACCATGCCATTCAGGCCGACGGATTTCACCCAGGTCAATCCGCATATCAACCGCGTGCTGGTCTCGCTCGCGCTGCGCCTGCTCGATGCCCAGCGACACGAGCGGGTGATTGACTGGTTCTGTGGCTTGGGCAACTTCACCCTCCCGTTGGCGACCCAGGCCGGTGAAGTCCTTGGCATCGAAGGCAGCCCAGCGCTTGTGGAGCGCTCGCGCGCCAACTACCAGGCCAATCAGCACTCGCGGGGTGCCAAAGATGCCCTGGTTCAGGTGCGTTTTGAGGCCCGCAATCTGTTTGAAATGAATCCTGAAATCCTGGTGCAGGACGGGGCGGCGGACAAATGGCTGGTCGACCCGCCGCGCGAGGGCGCATTCGCATTGGTCAAGGCACTGGCCGATTTGCATCAGCAGCAGCAAGATCCTGCCAACGAGTCCAGCAGCACTGGCCACTTGGGCTGGCAGCCACCCCGTCGCATCGTGTATGTGAGCTGTAACCCGGCCACCCTGGCGCGCGATGCGGGGCTGCTGGTCCATCAGGCGGGCTACCGCTGCCGCGCTGCCGGTGTAGTCAATATGTTTGCACACACCGCACATGTGGAAAGCATTGCCGTTTTTGAGCGGGACCAATGGGTCAGCGAGTGACTCGGGCGGCAGATGCCAAAAGAAAAGGCCCCTCAGGGGCCTTTTGCGGGAAGGTTAGAGCGTTCGGTCTTAGTCGCGCTCGCCGCCAAAAATACCCAACAAGGCCAGCAGGCTCTGGAAAACATTGAATACGTCCAGGTAAAGAGCCAGGGTGGCACTGATGTAGTTGGTCTCACCGCCATCAATGATCTGCTTGAGGTCGTACAGCATGTAGGCGCTGAAAATCGCAATAGCCAGCACCGAAATGACCATCATGCCTGCGCTGGAGCCGACAAAGGCATTGACGATGGAACCCACCAGCAGCACGATCACGCCGACAAACAGCCATTTGCCCAGACCCGAGAGGTCGCGTTTGATCACGCTGGCCAGGCTGGCCATGACGAAAAATACGCCGGCTGTTCCGCCAAATGCAGTCATGACCAGGCTGGCGCCATTGCTAAAGCCCAGCACCATGGCGATCAGGCGCGACAGCATCAGGCCCATGAAGAAGGTGAAGCCCAACAGCACCGGCACGCCAGCGGCCGAATGCTTGGTTTTTTCAATGGCATAAATGAAGCCGAAAGCTCCAGCCAAAAAGACAACCAAGCCCAGAATGCCGTTGAGAGACTGGGTGATGCCAGTGGCCACGCCCAGCCAGGCTCCAAGAACAGTAGGCAGCAGGCTCAGGGCCAGCAGCCAGTAAGTGTTGCGCAATACCTTGTTGCGCTCAACCTGGGACAGGGCAGCACCAAAACGGGTTTGGGCGTCAATGGTTTGGACTTGATCATTCATGACGGCAATCTCCTTGAGAAAAGCATATGAACCAAACCATTCTAGAGCGAGCGGGCCAATTGCGTGTATTCATGACATTTCTTGAGGATTTAAGCTCAGGCCTATGGTTTGGGTTCGGTGATGAAGCCAATCTTGCTCAGGCCAGCTTGCTGGGCAAGCGCCATGGCCTGGGCCACCCGTTCATAACGCACATTTCTGTCGCCACGGATATGCAATTCCGGCTGTGGATTTTTGCTGGCTTCGGCGCGCAGCAGGGCGAGCAGTGCCTCATCGGCAACCCGGTTTTCATTGACATAGTAAGAGCCCGCAGCATCCACTGACAGGCGCACAATCTGGGGCTTCAATTGCTCGCGTACGCTGGTGGCACGCGGCAGGTCTACATTGACCGAATGTTTCATCACCGGCACGGTGATGATGAAAATGATGAGCAGCACCAACATGACATCCACCAGGGGCGTCATATTGATTTCGTGCATCACCTCGTCAGCGCTGTCCTGTGTGCCAAAAGCCATATACGTTTCCCTCAATCAGTTTTTTGGGACGCGGCCGGGCCAGGGGTGGCGCCGACGCGGGTACCGGTCACGAAGTAGGCGTGCAGATCGTGTGCGAAACGGTTGAGCTTGGTCAGGATATCTTTGTTGCCTCTGACCAGCGCGTTGTAGCCCAGCACTGCGGGGATGGCGACGGCCAGCCCCAGGGCAGTCATGATCAGGGCTTCTCCAATGGGGCCGGCCACCTTGTCGATGGTTGCCTGACCAGCCAGGCCAATGCTCATCAGGGCATGGTAAATGCCCCAGACTGTGCCAAACAAGCCGATGAAGGGCGCTGTGGAGCCCACCGAGGCCAGGATGACCAATCCAGACTGCAGTCGCGACGTGCTGTGGTCGATCGAGTTGCGCAGACTGCGGGTGATCCAGTCGCTGATATCCAGGGCGTCATGCAAATGGGCGCGTGTGTGCTGATGGTGGCTGGCGGCCACCTGTCCCTGCTCGACCAGTTGGCGAAATGGGTTGTCATGGCTTGGGCCAAGCCGCATCAAGCCTTCGTTCAAATCCGCACTGTGCCAAAAGCTTTCAGCCTGATTGGACAGTTTCTTGTAACGGGTGATGTCCAGGGCCTTGATCAGAATGACCATCCACGATGCCAGTGACATGACCAGTAGGCACACGGCCACAAAGCGGATGACCCAGTCACCCTGGGTCCATACATTGAGCAAACCTTGTTGCAATTCCATGAAAACTCCGAATGGGAAAAATTATTCCAGAACAAAACTGATCGGGACGTTGAACCACATGGCTTCGGGAATCCCCCCCCGTTTGCCTGGCACATAACGCCACTTGAGAACAACTGCCAGGGCCGCCTGGTCGAGCCGGGCAAAGCCGCTGGATTGGCTGATCTCGGCTTGCTGTGCGGTTCCGTCCACCCCAATCAGCACCCGGACCGTGACCGTACCCTGCTCACCGAGACGTTTGCTCAAAGCCGGATAAGCCGGCTTGGGATTGTTCAGATAGGCCGCATTGCTGGAGGGCAATTCCACTGGGGCAGGGCGCACGACCGGTGCGACAGGCTGCGGGCTGGCGCTCGCCTGCGGCGTATTCATCGGTGGCATCACCAACTGAGGCGTCGCCACGCCCTGAGGTGCGGTGGGCGATGGGTTGGGGCTCGGTGTGGCCAGGGGCTGTGGTGCCGGCTGAACCGGTGGGGGTGAAGCTGGCTTGATCGGAGGCTGGAGGACCGGGGCAGGGGGCTTGGGCGGGGGTGCTGCAGGGGTGGGAACCAGTAATTCACTGAGCACCTTCACCGGCACAATGATTTCGACAAAGCGGTGCAGCAAGCCCTGCTGCAGCGCCCACAGACCTGCCAGATGCAAAAGCACAACAGTCAAGGCGATGGTCAGGCGACGGTTCATGCAACAAATGGCAGCAGGATCTGGCAGCCGGACAAGCTCAGTAGCTCAGCCGGTCCGGCTGAATTTCCTGCAAGATGGTCGTGGCGATCTCTTCAATCGATTTGGTGGTGCTCGATAGCCAGCGGATGCCAGAACGGCGCATCATCGATTCTGCCTCGGCGACCTCGTGACGACAATTTTCGAGCGAGGCGTACTTCGAATTGGGCCGACGCTCATTGCGAATCTCACTCAGGCGCTCGGGCTGAATGGTCAGCCCGAATATCTTTTGCCGATGGGGTAACAAGGCCGACGGCAGTTGCTTTCGCTCAAAATCTTCAGGAATCAGTGGGTAGTTGGAAGCCTTCAAACCATACTGCATGGCCAGGTAGAGCGAGGTGGGCGTCTTGCCACTTCGGCTGACCCCGACAAGAATGACATCGGACTTCTCGAGATCCAGATTGGATTGGCCATCATCATGGGCCAGGGAGAAGTTGATCGCTTCGATGCGATCGGTGTAGGACTGGCTTTTGCTGATGTCACTGAAGCGGCCGATGCGATGGTTGGACTTGATGCCCAGTTCATCTTCCAGCGGGTTGACAAAGGTGCTGAACATGTCCAGCAGCATGCCCCGACAGCCTTTGGAGATCACCTCGCGCACTTCATCATTGACCAGGGTGGTAAACACAATCGGCCGCTTGCCCTCGGTAATTGCCACATGGTTGATCTGGCGCACAACCTGATGCGCTTTGTCGGCAGTGTCGATAAACGGCAGCCGCACATGGCGCATCTGGGTCTCAAATTGAGCCAGAATCGCGTTGCCGAAGGTTTCTGCAGTGATTCCGGTGCCGTCGGATATGAAAAAAACGGTGCGATCGGGCATGGTTGTGGTCAGGTCAAAACTGGGTCGGCGCACCAGGATAGATGAAGCCAAATAATAGACGCCAAGCTTACAATAGAGACAGTTTCAAGAATTTTCCCATGCGCCTGAATGGTTCATCGTAATCAGCATCAATTCCATCAGATGGCATGGTCATGAGCGACAGCCCATTCCTCACTGGCCACAGCTCGGATCGACATTTAAACTTTGGAGCTTTCCCATGTCTGCACTCTTTGGCCCGAACGACCTGGTCGTTCCGTTTGAAAACCTGAGAATGTCCGATGTCGAGGTGGTTGGCGGCAAAAACGCCAGCCTCGGCGAAATGATCTCCCAGCTTCCTCAGGGGGTTCGTGTACCGACAGGCTTTGCCACCACGGCTCATGCTTTCCGTGAGTTTCTCAAGGCCGACCAGCTTGGCCAGCGTATCAACGCCAAGCTCGATACCCTGGATATCGAGGATGTACGCACCCTGGCTCAGGTCGGCGCCGAAATTCGGGCTATGGTCGAGGCGCAGCCGTTTCCTGCTGATCTGGAGCAGGCCATTCGCTCAGCTTTTCAGGTGCTTAACGGGGATCACCAAAACACCTCTTATGCAGTGCGCTCCTCCGCGACTGCCGAGGACCTGCCCGACGCCTCTTTCGCCGGACAGCAGGAGACTTTCTTGAATGTGCATGGCATCGATGAAGTACTGCACAAAATGAAGGAGGTTTTTGCCTCGCTCTACAACGATCGCGCGATCAGCTACCGTGTGCACAAGGGCTTTGCCCATGCCGACGTGGCCTTGTCAGCTGGCGTGCAACGTATGGTGCGCTCCGACCTGGGTGCTGCTGGGGTGATGTTCACCATTGACACCGAGTCCGGATTTCAGGATGTGGTCTTCATCACCTCCAGTTATGGGCTGGGTGAGACAGTGGTGCAGGGTGCGGTCAACCCGGATGAGTTCTATGTGCACAAGCCCATGCTCAAGGCCGGCAAGATGGCGGTGGTGCGCCGCAGCCTGGGCTCCAAGCTGATTCAGATGGTGTTCTCCACACCCGCGGAAAAGCAGTCTGGCGGCAAGCTGGTCAAGACTGTCGATGTGCCCACCGAGCAGCGTAATCGCTACTCCCTGTCCGATGCCGATGTGCAGCAACTGGCCCACTATGCGGTGCTGATCGAGCAGCACTATGGCCGGCCCATGGATAT
>JAFMJA010000074.1 GCA_017853735.1 Burkholderiaceae bacterium
GAGATCTGGGGCGCTACCCAGACCGGGGGCATGGGCATTGTGTTGGGCGGCACCACGGGTGGAAGTGGCAGGGGAGTTTGCGCGATCTCGACTGAAGCCTTGCCTTCCTTGCCGAGGGATTCGTAAAGCTTGCCCATCAGCGCCGGATTGCCAGCGATCTTGATCTCGAGCAGTCCCTCGACCAGACCGCTCAAGCGCGGTGTCAGTGCATGACCCAGCCAAGATGAACTGTTGCCGACGATGGCAGAGATCTGCTCCATGGTGCAGCCGGCAGAATTGCTGCGAAGCCATTCCTCGGCTTTGGTGGCACGCCGCTCCACATCATGCTCGCCAAGCGCCAGAGCTTTAAAACTAGCCACCAGACAGGTCGATGGCGAAGCAGGCTTGCTCGCCTGTCCCCAGACTGGACTGGCCACGCAAACCGCCAGCATGAAGCGTATTGAAAATGAATGGATTAATCGCATACAAAGGCCCTTTTTCATCTTGCCCAGCAAAGCCAGCATATCTGCAGCTGAGCCATCACCGGACACGAGGTATCTGATCAATCGGCACCTGGGCTGAATTCTTGAGGCAACTCCAGAAACTCAATCGGGCCGGGTCACATCTCATCACCAGGGCTTGGATAACAACCCTGCCCAGTGACCGGATTACTTCTGCTGGGCGCCCTGCAGCAGCAGTTGCACAAAGCGGCGCAAATCCCGCTCGATATCGTCTTTCACGGTGGTGAATTCGATACCGGCCATGCGCTGCCCATTGCCCTCACGAATGCTTCGGACCTTGGCATAGAGTTCCTGCATGTCACTGCCCACCAGGGACAGGTCCATGCGAACCAGAATGTCGTCATGTTGCATGACCATCGAATCCACTTCTGCCAGAAGGCCGTCATAGCTGATGTCGTGGACCACGCCTTTATGCTCTGAGGTGGTGACCACCTTGCCTTCTACAGTCTGGTACACAAAGGGAATGCGCACCTCAACCCGCGGGCTCTTGCGAATCTCCTGGCGCGGAACGGCCAGGCCCAACTCAGGAATGGCCAGCACTTCACGCAGGATCACTGGATCGGATTTGCCCTTCATGAGCACTTCCATCGGTCCTTCAACCTGGACAAAATCGCCGCATTGTTGGTAGGTTGATTCGCTGATCAGTACCTGGCCACGCAAACTGAAGGATTCAATGCGCGCGGCCACATTGACCGCATTGCCGATGACTGTGTCTTCCGAATGGAGTTTGGAGCCCAGCGTGCCAGCGATGACATTGCCGGTATTGATGCCCACGCCCATGTAGAGCGCAGGCAGTCCCAGCTGGTGGTTTTCAAGATTGAGCTCGTCCATGGCGACTTGCATCTGAACCGCACAGGTGACAGCCCGTCGGGCATCGTCCTGAGCTGGGGCAGGCAGGCCAAAGTGCAGCATGACTGCATCGCCCATGAACTTATCGATAGTCCCGCCATTGGCAACCGCCACTTCGCTCATACGAGACAGATAACGGTTCAGGGTTTCCATCACCACCTGAGGCGTATGGCTCTCGGACATGGCAGTAAAGCCCCGGATGTCGGCCATCACGATGGTGGCCTCCCGCGTTTGCCAGGTGCTGTTTGTCATGGATTTGTCCACAATTTGCCGATCAGGTTGCAAGGTAAGTGCGTCAACAGCTTGGATGGCTCCAGTTGATCATACCCCTTGGCGACCATCACCTGGGGGTGGAATCAAATTGGCTTGGGCAGGAGGCCTCGCTCGACGGTGGGATAGCGTAGCGACAAGCGCAACTCGTGAACCAGCCGGTGGTTGTCCAGACGTCTTGACTCGCTCATGAAGCTCAGCAACATCAAGGGCAACTTGTCAGGGGCTGCACTACGCGAGACCCGTGGAGGGCGGGGCAGGCCGTACAGATCTGCAGCCAGATCAAAGTAATCGCCCATCTTCAGATGCGAATCGTCATTGGTGTGGTAGACCCGTTGGGCCCTTGCTCGCCAGAGAGAAGCAATACAGGCGCGCGCCAGATCGTCGGCGTGGATATGGTTGGTAAAAACATCATCTGCCGCTTCCAGCACAGGCGTTCGCTTGAGCAAACGTTCCCGTGGCGTACCGCCCGCGCGATCAGGCGCATAAATGCCGGGCACCCGAAGAATGCTGGTCCTTACCCCTGAGGAACGCCCCAGCAAACGGATCGTGCCCTCCGCATCTACCCGCCGGATGGCACGTTGGGTGCGCGGCCTGACAGGCCTGGTTTCTCGGACCAGATCGCCCTGGCAATCTCCATAGACGCCACTGGTGGAGGCATAGACCAGGGCAGCAGGAAGACGGCGCAATCTCAGGGCCTGGACCAAGGCTCGGGTTCGCGGATCGTTCCAGCCCTCAGAGGGCGGCGGCGCCAGATGGATCACGCGATCGGCCAAGCCTGCCAGCCGCCGCAATGTCTGGCTCTGATCCAAATTGCCAAGAATGGGCTGCAATCCGGCAGCTCGCAACTCGGACTGGCGTTGCGGGGAAGAAGTCAGGGCCAGCAAACGCGCCCTGGGCCCGAGTTCGCGTGCAACCCTCAAGCCGACATCGCCACAGCCGACGATCAGAACTCGTGGGCGACGGAACCGGGCTGGTAATGCACCCAAGGGCGTTTGATTTGAAGGCACAATCAGCGGGTTTGTAGATTGAAAACACCACAGGATACAGAAAAGATGACGGTCAGCGAGACTTTGCACCCGAAAGATTTCCAGATCACGGTACAGCCCAGTGGGCGCAGCTTTGTGGTTGGGCCGGAGGAAACCATTCTTGGCGCGGCCATTCGCCAGGGGATTGGCCTGCCCTACGGCTGCAAGGATGGCGCCTGCGGCTCATGCAAATGCAAAAAGCTCTCCGGCACTGTCAGCCATGGGCAACATCAGAGCAAGGCGCTCAATGCTGACGAAGAGGCTCAGGGCTGGATACTGGCTTGCTGCGCCGTGCCACAAAGCGATGCGGTGCTTGAATCGCGTCAGGTCACCGATGAGCGCTCTTACCCGGTGCGCAAACTGCCGGTTAGAGTCAATCAACTGGAAAAAAAGGCCGCCGACGTGATGCTGATGCGCCTGCAATTGCCAGCCAACGACAATTTTGCCTTTCACGCTGGTCAGTACGTCGATTTCTTGTTGCGTGATGGCTCGCGTCGAAGTTACTCCATGGCGACAGCTCCCCATCTGATCGCCGGCCAACCAGACACCAGCCCGCCTGTTGGACCCGCCATCGAGCTGCATATCCGGCACATGCCAGGGGGCAAGTTCACTGATCATGTCTTTGGCGCCATGAAAGAAAAGGACATCCTTCGTATCGAAGGACCACTGGGCAGCTTTTACCTGCGCGAGGAATCTGCCAAACCTGTCGTCCTGCTGGCTTCCGGCACGGGTTTTGCGCCGGTCAAAGCAATCATTGAGCATATGCAACACCTTGGGCAGAAGCGCCCGGTCACCCTTTATTGGGGTGGACGACGGCCCGCTGACCTGTATATGAATGATTGGGTAGAGCAGAAAAAAACCGAAATGCCCAACCTGAAATATGTGCCCGTTATTTCCGATGCCTTGCCAGAGGACGGCTGGCATGGTCGTACCGGTTTTGTGCACCTGGCGGTCCTGCACGACTTTCCTGACCTCAGCAGGCATCAGGTATATGCCTGTGGCGCTCCCATCGTGGTGGAATCTGCGCGTCGCGACTTTGTCGCGGTAGCTGGATTACCAGATGAAGAGTTTTTTGCCGATTCCTTCACCAGTGAGGCCGATAAGCATGGTGCCTAAGTCCCAACTCTCCTGGCTGAGATCCACTTTGCGCCTGCGCGACCTGAGCTATGCCCTGTGTCTGCTGACCTATGCGTTCGGACCTCAAATTCCTGCACATGCCCAGGGCGCTCAGCCAGTTCGGCTGATCGTGCCCTATGCAGCCGGAGGTCCGATTGACATCACAGCCCGCGCGCTGGCCGAGCGGGTCAAGGACACCCTGGGGACGGTGATCATCGAGAACCGGCCTGGTGCTGGCGGCAATCTGGGTGCCGATGCGGTGGCCAAGGCCAGCCCCAATGGATTCACCATTGGCATTGCTGCCACCGCCACCCACGCCGTCAATCCCTGGCTTTACGGCAAGATGCCTTACAACCCGGTACGCGACTTTGAACCCATCACGCAGATGCTTCGTGTGCCCAATGTGCTGGTGATGAATGCTGAAACTGCTCAGCGACTGCGTATCAACACCCTGGCTGAACTGGTCGCTTATGCCAAGGCCAACCCTGGTCGGCTCAATTACGGATCTGGCGGCAATGGCAGCGCGGGGCATCTGGCAGGGGAAATGTTCAAGCAACGCGCCGGTATTTTTGCAGTACATATCCCCTACAACGGGGGCAACCCAGCCCAGCTGGCACTGCTCAGCGGCCAGGTCGACTTCAATTTCGACAACCTGGCCACTGCGGCGCCCAATATCCGATCCGGCAAGCTCAAGGCCTTGGCTGTCACCACGCTTTCTGTCTCACCCGCCCTGCCTGGTGTGCCGCCTGTGGCCGACACCTACGCCGGGTTTGCCATCGACACCTGGTGGGGTCTGGTAGCGCCGGCCGGCACGCCGCGCGAGACGGTTGACAAACTCAACCGTGTGTTTACCGCGGCGCTGGCTGCGCCCGAGACCAAAGCCCGCTTTGCCAACCTGATGGCCGAACCCGTGCCCAGTTCGCCTGAGGCTTTTGGAAACTTCATGCGCAGCGAGCTGGCCAAGTATGAGCCCCTGGTCAAAGCCAGTGGGGCCAGGGTCGATTGACCTAAGCTGCCAACTGGTTGGAAATTTCGATCAGGTTCTGATCCGGATCGCGACAATACAGCGAAAGAATCGGGCCCTGGGCGCCGGTACGACGCACAGGCCCCTCCGAGATCACCACCCCGCAATCATGCAAATGGTCCTGTACCTTGCTCAGCGGAACCGATGTCAGAAAACATAAATCTCCCGAGCCTGGCGTGGGCTGATCTGCCTTGGGCTCAAATTCCTGCCCTGCCTGATGAAGATTGATTTTTTGTTGACCAAAAGCCAGGGCTGTACGCCCCTGACCAAAGTGCACCACCTGCATTCCCAGCACACGTTGGTAAAAATCACAGGTGGTCTGTAGATCACGAACGGTCAAAACCAGATGATCCAGGCTATCGATCTGCAGAGTCATGGCCACTTTCCTCTCAGAATTCCAGATCTTCTGCAATCGCCTTGATGCCGGCTTTGGCGCAGACTTCGTCGGCCTCGCCACCGGGGGCGCCCGAAACGCCGATGGCTCCGAACTGGCTGCCGCCTGCTTCAATCATGAGGCCGCCGCCGGCGGCAAGAAAGCGTGGCAAGGCGCGCAAACCGCTCATGGGCTTACCTGGCTGGGTTTCGACCGCCAGATCCATGGTCGAGGTCTTGAAGCTGTTGGCTGTCCAGGCCTTGTCGGTGGCCACCCTCGGGGTGTGCGGCCCGGCAAATCGGTCCCGCAGCAAGACTTGCAACACCCCGCCACGGTCCACCACCGCCACTGCCACCTGATAGCCCTGCTTGCGGCAGGTCTCCAAGGCGGCACTGGCGGCTTTCAGCGCCGCTTCGGGGGTGATCAATTTGACCTGGTGCACAGCGCTTTGGGCCCACACACAGGATGCCAGACAAAAACCGGCCACAGCAAAAAAATAAGGCTTCATGAATTCTCCTCAGCCCGGCGGGGCTTGTTGTCGATCGTAATTGAAGCAGGCCTATTCGCCCAGATAGGCTTGCCGCACGGCTGGGTCGTGCAGCAACTGGTCCGCAGGTCCGGACAAACTGATCAACCCGGATTCCATGACATAGCCGCGGTCGGACACCGAGAGCGCACGGCTGGCGTTTTGCTCGACCAGCAGCACGGTCATGCCCTGCGCTGAAACCTGAGCGATCACCTCAAACACCTTATCCACCAGAATCGGGCTCAGCCCCATGGACGGTTCATCCAGCAGGAGCAGTTGAGGGTGGCTCATCAGCGCGCGCCCAATCGCCAGCATCTGCTGTTCACCGCCGGAGAGCGTTCCAGCCAGCTGCCCTTTGCGCTCTTTGAGACGAGGAAACAGCTCGAAAACCATGGCGATGTCGTCCTCGATACTGTCTTTGTCTTCCCGGACATAGGCCCCCATGAGCAGGTTTTCATGCACGCTCATGCGTGCGAACACACCCCGCCCTTCGGGAACCATGGCCAAGCCCTGGCGCACCAGGCTCCAGGCGCCCTGCCCCCGGATATTTCTTCCCTGAAAACTGATAGCCCCAGCGCAAGCCAGCGAGCCGGTAATGGCTTTCATGGTGCTGGTCTTGCCAGCCCCGTTGGAACCAATCAGACAAACCAGTTCGCCCGCGTGCACCTCGAGATTGACGCCCTTGACCGCCTGGATACCACCATAGCTGACCTGCAGGTCCTGTACCTGCAACATGACAGTGTTCATGGTGCAAGCTCCAGACCGGTCTGTGCCGCACCCTGCCCAAGATAAGCCTCGATCACCAGCGGATTTGCCTGCACCTCATCGGGCTTGCCCTGGGCAATGACCTTGCCGTAATCGAGCACAGTGACACGGTCACACAATCCCATGACCAGTTTGACATCATGTTCGATCAGCAACACGGATCGGCCATCGTCACGAATTCTTTCAATCAGGTCACGCAGAGCCAGCTTCTCACTGGCGTTCATGCCGGCAGCGGGTTCATCCAGGGCCAGTAACTGTGGTTCGGTCGCCAGGGCACGGGCTATTTCCAGGCGGCGCTGATCTCCGTAGCTCAGGGTACGAGATTTCAGTCCAGCCAGGTCGCCAATGCCCACATAGTCCAGCAATTCCTGCGCACGTTGCGCAATGGCGGCCTCCTCGGCACGGAAGCCTGGTGTGCGAAAAATCGCCCCCAGCAATCCTGAGCGACTGCGGATATGCCGCCCAACCATCACATTCTCCAGCGCGGTCATTTCGCTGAACAGGCGAATGTTCTGAAAAGTTCGTGCAATGCCTGCGCGTGTCACCTCATGGACAGCATGGGGCTGATACAAGCTGCCGTTAAGTTCAAATTCTCCAGCGTCTGCCAGATACAGGCCGGTGATGAGATTGAAGAAAGTGGTTTTGCCAGCGCCATTGGGGCCGATCAAGCCGTAGATTTGCGCCCGCTCGATGCGCAAGTCCACCTGGTTGAGCGCCTGCAGCCCGCCAAAGTGTTTGGACACCCCACTGACGCGGAGCACTGGCGGCCTCATTTTGCGCTCCTATCCGAGGAAGCTTGACCGTGCTCAGGCGAAGGCCACAGGCCGCGGGGTCGCAGCAACATGATGCTGATCATGGCCACAGCGATCAAGAGCTGGCGCAGGATTGCCGCATCGAGACGGCCGCCGCTCAAATCCTGCAGGGGCCCGGCCAGATAGCGCAGCACCTCTGGCAAGGCTGCCAGCAGTACCGCTCCCAGAATCACACCCGGCAGGTGGCCCAGGCCACCCAGCACCACCATGGCTACCACCATGACCGATTCCATCAGGCTGAATGATTCGGGCGATATAAAACCCTGAAATGCTGCGAACATGGCGCCGGACACTCCCCCGAAGGTCGCGCCCATCCCAAAGGCCAGCAGCTTCAGATTGCGGGTGTGGATGCCCATGGCCTTGGCCGCAACTTCGTCCTCGCGAATCGCCATCCAGGCCCGTCCAATGCGGGAGTGTTCCAGCCGATGGCAGATCAGCACGCTGACCAGTACCAGCACCAGGAACAGGTAGTAGTAGAGGGTGACAGATGAAACTTCGAACTCGCCAATGCGCAGTTTTTTGGCCAGATCAAAGCCAAAAAATTTGATCGAGTCGATTTGCCCAATGCCCTTGGGACCATTGGTGATATTGACCGGATGATCCAGGTTGTTGAGAAAGACACGGATGATCTCGCCAAAACCCAGGGTCACGATGGCCAGATAGTCCCCACGCAATCTCAGGGTGGGCGCCCCCAGCAGCACCCCCAGCACGCCAGCCAGCAATGCGGCCAGGGGGATCACCAGCCACAAGGGCGTGTGCAATCCATTGGGAAACCAGCTCGCGAATAAAGGGAAGGTATCGCTCAGATGGGGCGAGGCCATCAGCCCAAACATATAGGCGCCAATCGCGAAAAAGGCGACATAGCCAAGATCGAGCAGCCCAGCATAACCCACCACAATGTTCAAGCCCAGTGACAAGAGCACGAACAGCAGCGCCATGTCCGCAATACGGACCCAGGCGTTGCCAAAGCCCTGCAGTATCAGCGGCAGCACCAGCAGGCCCAGCCCTGCAAGAAGGATGATGATCAGGCGGCGCTGTGAGTGCATGCGCAGGGCCTCAGGCGCGATCTGCCACCCGCTCGCCCAGAAGGCCAGACGGTCGCAGGGTCAGAACAAGGATCAGCACAATGAAGGCAAAGATATCGGCATAGTGGCTGCCGAGCACGCCACCGGTCAGCTCACCGATATAGCCCGCACCAATCGATTCAATCAGTCCCAGCAGGATGCCACCGACCACAGCACCTGCCAGATTGCCAATGCCACCAAACACCGCAGCGGTGAAAGCCTTGAGCCCAGGCAGAAAGCCCATGGTGTGCTGGGCAGTGCCGTAGTTGGCAGCCCACATCACACCAGCCAGTGCAGCCAGTACGGCACCGATCACAAAAGTGGCTGAAATCACCCGGTCAGGGTCGACCCCCATCAGGGCGGCCACCCGGGGGTTTTCTGCGGTGGCTCGCATGGCGCGTCCGAGCCGGGTGGCATGGACCAGCCACATCAGTCCTGCCAGCGACAACAGGGTGAGCAACAGAATCAGCACCTGGGTTGGGGTAATCGATGCCCCGCCCAGCGACAGGGGTGTGCTGGGCAACAAGGTCGGAAAGGACTTGTAATTTGGTTTCCAGATGATCATGGCCAGGGTCTGCAGCAGGATCGACATGCCGATGGCGGTGATCAGTGGTGCCAGCCTGGGGGCGTTGCGCAGCGGTCGATAGGCCACCTTTTCAATCAGAAAATTGAGCCCGGCCGCCACAGTGCAGGCCAGCAGCAGGGACAGCAACAGCATCAGCCAGCCAGGCAGCCCCAAGCCCTGCAAAAGACCAATGGCAGTCCAGCTCACCAGGGCACCGACCATCAGCACCTCGCCATGCGCAAAGTTGATCAGACCGATGATGCCGTAGACCATGGTGTAACCCAGCGCCACCAGGGCATACATGCTGCCCAGGACCAGGCCGTTGATGATTTGCTGCAGCAGGATGTCCATCAGTTTGCTTTCTTCGGGGCTCGGGCGTTGAGCTCGCGCAGGCTGCGCATTTTTTCAGCAATCTTGATCTCCAGCCCGCGCTCCACCGGTTGATAGAAACCGGGATCGGACATGCCATCAGGAAGATAACGCTCACCCGGCGCAAATGCACCTTCCTCATCATGGGCATACCGATAACCTTTTCCGTAGTCCAACTCCTTCATCAGCTTGGTGGGAGCATTGCGCAGTCGCATGGGCACTGGGCGTGTGCCGTCCTGTTTGACAAAGGCCCTGGCCTGATTGAAGGCGGTATAGACCGCGTTGCTCTTGGGAGCCACAGCAAGGTAGACCAGGCATTCGGCCAGCGCCAATTCACCCTCGGGAGAGCCCAAACGCTCATACACCTCGCTGGCATCCAGACTCATCCGCAAGGCGCGCGGATCGGCCAGTCCAATGTCCTCAGTGGCCATGCGGATCATGCGGCGGGCCACATAGCGAGGGTCCACCCCGCCATCGAGCATGCGCACCAGCCAATACAAGGCCGCATCCGGATCAGAACCACGCACCGACTTGTGCAGCGCGCTGATCGTGTCGTAGAACTGCTCGCCCCCCTTGTCATATCGACGCAGGCGTTCACCCAGCACCTTGAGCAGCCAGGCATCGCTGATGGTATCGATCTGCTCGTGCTCAGCCACCACTGCCAGGGTTTCCAGGGTGTTGAGCAGGCGGCGGGCGTCTCCATCGGCATACGCTACCAGACGCTCGGTCGCCTCGGGCTCCAGCGCTGGTATCGCCTCAATGTCCTGCGCGCGACCCAGAATCTGGCTCAGGTCTGACTCCGACAGCGGTTGCAGCACATAGACCGTCGCCCGGGACAGCAAGGCGGAATTGACCTCGAAGGAAGGATTTTCGGTGGTGGCGCCGATGAAGGTGAAGAGTCCACTCTCCACATGGGGCAGAAAGGCGTCCTGCTGGCTCTTGTTGAAGCGGTGCACCTCATCGACAAACACAATGGTGCGTCGCCCCTGCCCAAGCGCCACCTGGGCCTGCTCCACTGCCTCGCGGATGTCTTTCACCCCGCCGAGCACCGCACTGATGGTGATGAAGCGGGCGTCAAAGGCATCGGCCATCAGCCGTGCAATGGTGGTCTTGCCGGTACCTGGCGGGCCCCACAGAATGCAGCTATGCGCCTGCCCCGACTCAAAAGCCATGCGCAAAGGTTTACCCTCACCCAGCAGCTGTTGCTGGCCAATCACCTGGCCCAGGCTGGCCGGGCGTAAACGCTCGGCCAGCGGCGGGTGGGTGGATGAGGCATCTCGGGGCATGTTTGAAATTGTAGAAGGCTGCTCAGGCCCTGTGCGTCATTCTGCTCAAGCCCTGTGCGTGATTCTG
>JAFMJA010000075.1 GCA_017853735.1 Burkholderiaceae bacterium
CGCTGGCCATATTTGCCTGGTTTTCCATGTCAGTTCCCAAGATAGGCGTCCAGCACCTGCCGGTTGTTGCGGATTTGCTCTGGCGTGCCGATGGCCATCACCTGCCCCTCCACCATCACCATGACCCGGTGACACAGGTTCATGACAAAGTCCATGTTGTGCTCGATCACCACAAAGCTGCCTTGCTGGCTGCGGTTGAGCTCCTTGAGCAAAGTGCTGATGCTGCCCACCAGCGAAGGGTTGACGCCGGCGCAGGGCTCGTCGAGCAAGACCAGGTCGGGCTCGCTCATGAAGGCCATGGCGATATCGACCAGCTTTTGCTGGCCATAACTGAGCTCGCCGGCTTTCTTGTCGGCCACATGACGGATGTGAAACTGATCGATCAAGGCATCGGCCTTGGCGCCCAGCCCCGAATCAGAAGGGGCAAACATGCGGCTGAACATGCTGCCCTGATGCTCCTGGGCAGCCACCAGCAGGTTGTCGCGTACGCTCATCTTGCCAAACACCTGCAAGCTCTGAAAGGTGCGCCCGACACCGCGTCGGTTGAGTTCCAGCGGGCCCAGATCGGTCACATCCTCGCCATTGAGCTCAATGCGCCCCGCATCAGGCGTAATCTGCCCGAGCATGCTGTTGAACAGGGTGGTTTTACCGGAGCCATTGGGACCAATCACGCCAAAGATTTCACCCGGCTGAACCTCAAAGCTGACACCTCCCACCGCCTGGATGGCGCCATAAGCCTTTTTCAGGCCAGTGACCTTGAGTACCGGTGCCTCCTGCGGGCGGGTGTGGTGCTGAGGGTGGCTCATGATGCTGCTCCAGAAGAAGCGCCCACCTGGGCCGCTCGCGCTGCGCGCTCGGCAGATTCGATGCGCGAGCGGCGCCTGGCGCGCAGGCGTTCGGGCAAGGAAAGCAAGCCGTCGGGCAGCCAGATCATGAGCAACACAATCGCAGTGCCAAAGACAAAGAGATACCAGGCCTGGGCAAAGCGCAACCACTCCGGCAGGATCACTCCCACCACCGAGCCCAGCACCGGGCCGAAGAAATAACCCGGTCCTCCCACCACCACCATCAGGTACATCATGATCGACTGGCCCACAGTGAACAGGGCCGGATCGATGAAGCCCACCTGAGAGGCATAGAGGCCGCCGGCCAGCCCGGCAAAGGCCGCGCCGATGGCAAAGCTGAGCAGGGTGTAACTGCGGATGTCAACGCCAAGACTCTCGGCACGGATCGGGTTGTCGCGCAAGGCGGTGAAGGCTTTGCCCCAGGGTGAGCGCAGCAGGCCCCAGAGCAGCGCCGCCAAGGCCACCGCAAAGAACAGCACCAGGTAGTAATAGCGCAGATTGGGCTCCAAGCTGATGCCGCCCAGGCTGGGACGTGCAATATTGTTGATGCCGAAGGTGCCACCGGTCAGCCACTCCTCGTTGCGCATCACCAGCCAGAGCGCCGTGTTAAAGCCCAGGGTGGCGAAGGCCAGGTAGATGGTCTGTACCCGCAATGCTGGGAAACCCAGGATCAGGCCAACCACAAAGCACAACAGGGCGGCTACCGGCAGCCCCAGCCAGAAACTGATGCCAGCCTTGAGAAAAATTGCCATGGTGTAGGCGCCAATGCCAAAGAAGGCCGCATGGCCCAGCGACTTCTGGCCAGCGTAGCCCACGGTCAGGTTCAGCCCCATGGTGGCGATGATGTAGACCAGCCAGGTGGTGAACAGATGAACGCCATAGCTTTTCAAAAACCCTGGCACGATCAGCAAGCACGCCAGCACCGCCAGAGCCAATAGGAGCTTGACTGGCTTCATACCTTGCGCTCCACCTTGAAGCCCAGCAGGCCCTGGGGCTTGAACAGGATCACGACCATGAAAATGATCAGCGCCACTGCATCCTTGTAGGCTGGCGAGATATAGGCGGCAGCCAGGTTCTCACACACGCCCACAATCACCCCGCCCAAGAGCGCGCCACGCGAGTTGTTGAAGCCGCCAATGATGGCGGCAAAGAAGGCCTTGGTGCCCAGCGACTCGCCCATGTCGAACTTGGCCAGGTAGGTGGGTGTGACCAGCAGGGCGGCAGCCACCGCCAGCAGGGCGTTGATGGCAAAGGTGTAGAAAATCATGCGCGGCACGTTGATGCCCAGCACGGTGGCGCTTTCGGTGTTCTGCGCCACTGCCTGCATGGCGCGGCCAGTGACTGTTCTGGCCAGAAAAGCCTGGGTGGCCAGCACCAGGGCCAGGGCAAAGACAAAGGTGCCAATATCGCTGGCCGAGACAGTGACCCCGGCCAGGTTGTAGACCTGGTCTGGGAAAACCTGGGGAAAGGGTTGCGGCTCGGCGCTGTAGCCGGCACGCACGCCATTGCGCATGGCGATCGACAGGCCAATGGTGGCCACCACAATAGGCATCATGCCGTACTTGAACAGGGGATCGACCAGCCCGCGCTTGAACAGCCAACCCAGCACCAGCACCGACAGCACGCAACTGAGCGCGAAACTGATGCTCAAGGGCAGGCCGCTGTGCAGCAGGATGACCATCATGAAGGCTGGCAGCATGACAAATTCACCCTGGGCGAAATTGATCGTGCCCGACGCCTGCCAGAGCAGGGTGAAGCCCAGGGCCGCCAGTGCATAGATGCTGCCGGTGGCCAGGCCGCTGAAAAAGAGCTGAAAGAAATCGATCATTCCATCCTCACCATCCAAACAGCCTGGCTGGGGCAGCCCACATCATCTGCTGACATTGGGCTGGGCTGAACCAGCGCTGGGCCAGCATCAGCAGAGTGCCGTAGTCAAGCCTGTAATCGGCCCGCAAAAAAGGCCAGTCCGAGGCCCAGATGCTGCGCTCGGGTCCAAAGGCTTGCAACAGTGTTTGCACATGGGCGCGGGTGTCCTCAAAGGGATATCCCTGCAGGGAAAACTTGGCGAAGCCCGAGAGCTTGATCACCGAACGTCCGTCCCGAGCCAGGCTCAGCAGGGCGCACACGCCGGGGGCTTGCGGACCATCTGCCAGCACCGGGCGGCCGCAATGGTCAATCAAAACCCGTACGCCACTGTGTTCAATACGCGGCAGTAATTGGGTCAGCTGGTCGGCGCTGACCTGGAACTGGGCCCAAAGGTCCAGGGCCTGCAGGCGCTGCAACAGGGGATCGATGTCCGCGTAGAAGTCCAGTCCGTGCAGGGCCGGGTTGAAGGCAATGCCCACCACACCCTGCGCCTGCAACTCCTGCAAGTAGTCATTGGAAGCATGGTTGGGCACCACCGCCACCCCCTTGAACCGCCCTTGTCCACGCTGAATGGCATCGAGCAGGCAGCGGTTGTCGCTACCGTAGCCTGAGTTGGGCCCCACCAGCAGCGCATGTCGAACGCCATAGGCCTGCATGACCTGGCTGAAATAGTCTGCGCTACCGATCTCCTGTCCTTGCGGCCGATAAGGCACGTCTTCTGGATAGGGGAAATGCCGGGGGTCCAGCACATGGCAGTGGGCATCGATCTTTGGCAGTTCGATCAGGTTCACCACCATACCCGCCAGCTAGAAAGTGGCCATCACATCGCGCAGCAGGGCTGGGGTGATCTCTGGCATCACGCCAAACCAGGCGTGAAATGCAGGCCTCGCTTGATTGAGCAACATGCCCAGTCCGTTGACGGTGACATGGCCTCGCAGACGTGCCGCACTGAGCAGGGGTGTCTCAAGAGGAATATAGATGGCATCGGACACCCAGGCCTGGGCGGGCAAGGCATCGAGCCGCACTTCCAGCTCAGTTTGGCCGTGCATGCCCTGGGTGGTGGTATTGACCAGCAATTGCACCCCAGCCATGGCCTCATTCCTGTCCTGCCAGTTCACCAGCTGGATGCGCGGATCACCCAAAGCCTGCGCCAATACTTGCGCACGCTCCGGGGTGCGATTGGCCAGACGCACTTCGGGCGCACCCTCATCGAGCAGGCTGGCCACGATGGCGCGGGCTGCGCCACCCGCGCCCAGGACCAGTACGGGGCCGCGATCGGCACGCCATGCCGGGTCACGGTCGCGTAGGCTCTGGATGTAGCCCACACCATCGTTGTTCATGCCACTCAAGCGCCCATCGGGTGACACCACAATGGTATTGATCGCACCGATTCGCTGGGCTGATGGATGCAGCTCATCGACCAGGCGCATGATGTTGACCTTGTGCGGCACGGTGACATTGCAACCGGCAAAACCCAAGGCCGGCAGGCCACGCACTGCCGCTTCCAGCTGCTCGGGCATCACCGGCAACTGGACATAAGCGCCCTTGAGCCCGAGATGCGCAATCCAGTGGTTGTGAATGGCCGGCGAGCGGGTGTGGGCCACTGGCCAGCCCATCACCCCAGCCAACACGAATTTTTTTTCAGACATGAAGCCCGCTCAGGATCGGATGCATGCGCACTGGAAGGCTTATTTTTTGCCTAATGGGGGCAGGGTTTCGGCCACCACGGTTTTGCCACCGCGGATCTCGGTCATGAAGCTTTCGCGGTCAAGGTCGCCCTTGTCGTCAAAACAGACATCCAGCAAGACACCCGGGTGTTGCTTGGCCGAAAAGCAGCTGCCGCGAATGGCAGCCGCCACCGCCTTACGATCGAGCTTGCCAACCTTTTCAATGGCCGCCTTGAGCACATAGACCCCCGAATAGCCCTTGACCCCGTTGTGGTCGGACACCGAGTTGTAAATCGCACGGTAGCGTTTGCCAAAGTCCTGCAGCTGGGGCGCTTCCACGGTCAAGCCCACATGGGCGACTGCGCCATTGGCTGCCTCTCCGGCCAGTTCCACCACTTTGGCGCTGGTCAGCACTGTCTCACCGATGATGGGCTTGTTCCAGCCTTGCTTGCGCAGTTCACGCAGCAGACGGGCCGATTCTTCTTCGTTGGTATAGGCGAACAGCGCGTCAGCTCCGGATTGCTTGGCCTGAATCACCGCGGCAGAGAAATCCACCTGACCGGAATCGGTTGAAATCTCAGCCACGATCTGGGTGGGCGAGCCTTGCAACAACTGCTTGATGGTGGCCTGGCCGCCTTTGCCAAAATCATTGTTGACATAAATCAGCGCCAGTTTTTTGGATTTGGCATTGATATAGCGCGCCAGTTTGGGGAAGGCCACATTCTGTCCAAACGAGGTGCGAAACACATAGGGATTGCCCTGCTGAGTAATGGCAGCGGCCTCGCCACCGGTGAAATTGGGCACCTCGGCGCGGCGGCTTTCATTCATCGACACCATGATGGAGCCGGAGAAGACCGGTCCAAAAATGGCAAACACATTGTTGTCAACAGCTTTCTGGGTCAGACCCTTGGCCACGCCTGGGTTGCTCTGGGTGTCTTCGGAGGTATAGGTAATTTTCTTACCTAGAATGCCGCCCTTGTCATTGATCTCCTTGATCGCCATTTCCACGCCATTTTTGAACATGGTGCCCGAAGTCGTGCCTGGGCCCGAGAGTTCAACCAGGTTGGCGATCTTGATGGCGTCCTGCGCCTGGGCCATGCCGAGGCCTAAAGCCAATGCACAGGTAGCGGCGACTTTGGCAAATTCACGTTTCTGCATTTCCAATCTCCTCCAATAAGTTTCGCCTTGCTAAGGCCTAGGTTGATCGCAGATTATCGACTGATTGCCTTGCGCAATTCGTACTCCCTCAGAGGGCTGGGCGAATCGCGAAAGTCTGATGCTAAGCAGGCGAGCCAAACCGCGATGAACTAAATTGTGCGTTAGTAATTTTGTTCTCTGAGCTCAATAAGTCATTTATGTTCGATAATCGAACACAGATGATCGATGATCGAACGATTTATGGGTTTTCACCTAATCATCCTGCTGAACCAGGCGGCGACCGCTTTGAGTACTCAAAGCCATAGGCCATGAGCGCAGCCTTATCCAGCACTCAAAGTCCGGGCGTCTTGGACAAACGCGACTGGATTGCCGGCCTGGAAAGGGGTTTGTCACTGCTGGAAACCTTTACCGAATCGAACTCACGCCAGACCGCAGCCCAGGCCGGGCAACACTGCGGGCTGACACGCACCGCCGCACGTCGCTATCTACTGACCTTACAACACCTGGGTTATGTGGCCAGCGATGGCAAATTGTTCTGGCTCACCCCCAAGGTGATGCGGCTGGGACAGTTCTACCTTGACTCGGCACGCTTGCCACGTATTGTTCAGCCAGCCCTGCAACGCCTGGCCATGGGAACCCAGGAAACTGCCTATGTCAGCGTGCTCGATGGCGACGAAATCATTTTTATCGCCCGCAATGGCTCCAACCGGTCAATGAACACTGGTTTTGTCCTGGGTGCTCGGGTGCCGCTGCATGTCACTGCCCCGGGCATCCTGATGCTAGCCTTGCAAAGTGATGAGGCGATTGAACGCTGGCTGGCGGCAGACAAGCTCAAAACCTTTACTTCGCATACCCTGACCGACCAGGCGCTCCTGCGCACACGCATCAAAACCATCCGGATGCAGGACTGGTCTTTGTCAGAACAGCAGCTCGATCTGTCCTACCGCGGGGTGGCAGTGCCCCTACGCGACCGCAAAGGCGAGGTGGTGGCCGCCTTGAGTGTGAGCATGCCCATGCAGTTTGAGGCTTCGCAGGCCGCGGTCGATCGGGTCTTGCCGATGCTGAAGGTAACCGCGCAGAGCCTGCGCAACCTGATCTAGGGATGGTGTTAAAAACTTCTGCCAAGAAGCGCAGACCATGAGCTGGCGCAGTGGACGCGCTTCCTATAATGAATCGACCCATTACAAGCAGGCTGACAGCTTGCGTGGCCACGACGCCTTCAATAGGAGACAACTGATGAAACTTGCACGACGACCCTGGCTGGCCTTTTGCTGCGCCTTGACCTTTTCTTTTGGAGCCTTGGCCCAGACGGCCTATCCCTCCAAGCCAATTCGCATCATCGTTCCCTTCCCGCCGGGGGGTGGCAATGATGTGATAGCCAGGGTGGTGGCGCAAAAGCTGAGCGACAAGTTTGGCCAGCAGGTGGTGGTGGACAACCGGGCTGGTGCCAACGGCATTGTGGGCCTGCAGGCGCTGATGCAGTCTGCACCCGATGGCTACACCCTGGCTGTGGCAGCGGCTGGCCCGATGGCGGTCAACCCCAGCCTGTACCAGAAACTGCCCTACGACCCGACCAAGGATTTCGCGCCCATCACCAACCTGGTGAACTTCCCCCTGCTGCTGGTCACCCACCCTTCGGTGCCCGCCAAGACCACCCAGGAACTGGTGGCCCTGGCCAAGGCCAAACCCAGGCAATTGTTCTTTGCCTCACCCGGTAGCGGCAATTCTGGCCACCTGGCAGGCGAGCTGTTCAACAGCATGGCCAATGTGCAGACCGTGCATGTGCCCTACAAGGGCCAGGGCCCGGCGCTGTCTGATCTGATTGCCGGTCAGGTGCAGATGCTCTACAGCAGCATCCCTTCGGTCCTGCCACAAGTTCGCTCGGGACAACTCAACGCGATTGCCGTGGGCAGCGCCAAGCGCCTGGCCTCGCTGCCAGATATCCCCACCATTTCCGAATCCGGTGTGCCCGGCTACGAAGCCTATTCCTGGGTGGGCTTGGTGGCACCCGCCAAGACGCCCCGCGACATCATCCAGAAACTCAATGGTGAAATTGCCGACATCCTGCGCCAGAAGGATGTGGCTGAAAAACTGCTCGGCCAAGGCGCCATTCCGATTGGTGATTCGCCCGAACAATTTGCCCAGTACATCCGGGCCGAGATCGACAAATGGGGCGCGGTGGTGCGATCGGCCAATATCAAGGCCGACTAATCTGTATTCAATCAGCAAAGACAAGCATGCCCAAACCTACCCCTACCCCGAAAACGAAACCATCGAAAGCCTTTGAGAACGGCCTGGCCATGCGCAGCAAAGTACTGGGGCCTGACTATGTCAAACGCTCTTTTGCAACTGCAGACGACCTCAATCAGCCCTTCCAGCAATTAGCCACTGAGTTTGCCTGGGGCAGTGTCTGGACCCGGCCTGGCTTGTCCCTGCACAACCGCAGCCTGGCCACGCTCTCCATGTGCATTGCACTCAACCGACCAGAGGAATTGCGCATCCACCTGCGGGGCGCGGTGCGCAACGGGGTGAGCCGGGAGGAAATTCGCGAGCTGCTGCTGCATTCCTTTCTCTACTGCGGCGGCCCCGCAGCGCTTGATGCCTACCGGGTGGTACGCGAGGAGTTGCCCCTGATCGAAAAAAGCGAGGCGTCGGGCAAAAGCGCCGGACAAAAGAAAAAGCCAATCAAGCGCAGCCGCCCCTGAATTCAGCCAAGCTGATCTTGCAATCGGGATTGACAGCCGCGACGAACACGCCATCACGCCGAGGGATTAAGGCTTATTTTTGCTCGCCTTAGGCGCAAGGCCTGCCATTGCACCCAGCACTTCGGCGGTGGATGCGGTATCGCTTAGCCCCAGGCCTTGCGCCATGGCAGCGGTGTAGACCGAGGCGCAGGTCGTGAACAGCGGGGTGGGGCAATCCACTGACTTGGCCATCTGACCGATGACCTCCATGTCTTTCTGCCAGACCTCGACCTTCATGGTCGGGGGGGTGTATTCCTGCCGCACCATCATGGCCATGCGCAGCCGCATCACCCCGGTGCCCAGCACCGGGCTTTGGCCAAAGAGTTCCAGCACCTGGGCCGGATCCAGGCCCATCTTGCGCGCCAGGGTTACGGACTCGGCATAGGCCACGTTGTAGATGGCCACCAGGTGGTTGGCAGCAAACTTCATCTTGGTACCATTGCCGAATTCCCCCAGATATGGCACCTGGTCGGTGAAGGCGCGCAGTATGGCCAGCACCTGGTCGTAGGCTGCACGCTCGCCGCTGGCGTAGATGGTCCAGGCCCGCTCCTTGAGGCGCACAGCTGTGCCGCTGATCGGGCAATCCAGCACCACCCGGCCAGCGCGCCGTAGCACTTGCTCAGACTGGTTTTTGTCATCCAGGGTCAGAGTGCTGGTTTCCACCACCACTTGCGGCTTGCGCCCGCGCTTGCGCGGCGCTGCCGCAATGGCCTGGCTCACATCGGCCAGTGCCTTGGCGCTGGCTACCGAAACAATCACCACTTCAGCATGGGCAGCCACAGCGGTGTTGTCGGCCATCACCTGGCCACCAGCTTTCTTCAGGCGCGCCCTGGCTTTGGCGTCGAGATCGTAGCCACAGACCGGATAGCCCTGGCGCAACATCTCTTCAGCCATGGTGCCACCCATGATGCCCAGGCCAATCACGCCAATCAGCGGTTTCTTAGCCGAATGCGCTGCTGCGCGCGTCGATTTTTTCGCTGCCGTCATATTGAATCCATCTCTTATCAATGCGGGCAGATTCTATGCGTCTTGAAATAGGCCAAGATAGGCACAGGGACTGGGGTTGACTCATCCACGAAGCGAGATACGAGCAACGGCAAAGAAAACCAATGTCAAGGTTATGATCTGCCGCTTTTGAAAGTCCTCCAAGCCGGAGCAAATCACAACATGCTGGATCAGCTCAACGGCGCCACCCGTGTGCACTACATCGTGGGCGACCCGATCGCCCAGGTCAGGTCGCCCGCTGGCGTCACCCAGGCTTTTGTCGAGCAAGGCCATAACGCCATTGTGATTCCGGCGCAGGTGTCGCCAAAAGATCTGTCCCGATGGCTGGCAGGCGTATCGTTCGCCCGCAATGTGGACGGCATCATTGTCACCGTGCCGCACAAGTTTGCCTGTTTTGAGCTGTGCACCACCAGCTCCGAACGGGCTGGCTTTCTGCGTGCGGTCAACACCATGCGCCGCAATGCCGATGGCAGCTGGCATGGCGACATGTTCGACGGCCTGGGCTATGTCGCTGCCATGCGCCAGAAAGGATGCGAACCCGCGGGTAAGCGCGCCTTGCTGATTGGTGCGGGCGGTGCAGGCACTGCCATCGCCCATGCCCTGCTCAGCGCCGGCGTGGGTGAATTGGCAATCCACGATGCCGACCCGGTGCGCCGCGACTCCCTGGTTCAGCGTCTGCAGACACTGGGCCTGGGCCGGGTCAGTGTGGGCACTGACAATCCACGCGGCTTTGACATCGCGCTCAATGCCACTCCGATGAGCATGAAAGATGGCGACCCCCTGCCGATTGACGCCAGCCATTTTTCGCCGGCCATGCTGGTCGGCTGCGTGGTCACTCTGCCGGCTGTGCCACCGATGATCGAGAGGGCACGTGCCACGGGGTGCCAGACTATCACTGGCACCGATATGTTTGCCCAGGTGCGCGAGCTGATGGTCGGGTTTTTATTGGCAGAAGGAGCCTGCCGCCCATGAATATTTTTTACTGTTGTTCCAAGAGCCTTGGCATGATTGCAGCCGCAGCCGTTACCACCAAAATATGGTTGTGAGCTATTTTCGAGGAAAGAAATCATCATGAGTTTGAATCAGCAGGCGCACAGCAGCGCCAATGCGCACAAACCGCTGTCCGGCTTGCTGGTGGTCGCCCTTGAGCAAGCGGTTGCCGCACCTTATTGCAGTTCGCGTCTGGCCGATGCGG
>JAFMJA010000076.1 GCA_017853735.1 Burkholderiaceae bacterium
TGGTGCCTTCAAAGGTGCCGTCATAATTTTTGGGCTCCCAGGGTTGGCTGCCGGTGACGCTGGCACTGAAAAACAGTGGGGCATCATTCACCAGTGTTTCAGGGGTGAACCCCTTCTCCAGGGCGGCTGAGTAAATAAATGGCTTGAAGCTCGATCCTGGCTGGCGCCAGGCCTGGGTCACATGGTTAAACTTGTTTTTAGCAAAGTCAAACCCCCCCACCATGCTGGTGATCGCCCCGGTCCGAGGCTCCATGGCCACAAACGCCCCCTCAACTTCTGGCTGTTGCGTGATTTCCCAGCTATTTTTCCCGGTTTGGACCACGCGGATGATCGCACCGCGCCTGAGCTTGATATTGGCTGGCGCCTTGGCGGCCAGTCCGGATTGGACCGGGCGCAGTCCTTCGCCGGTAATTTCCAGTGTTTCGCCGTTAGCCCTGACAGCGGTCACCTTCTTGGGGCCGGCTTCCAGCACCACTGCCGACAACAGGTCACCATTGTCGGGGTGATCGTCGAGGGCGTCGTCAACCGCTTCTTCAAGCTCCTGTGGATTGCTGGGGAGATCAACGAATTTTTCAGGGCCACGATAAATCTGGCGTCTTTCAAAGTCCATGATCCCCCGCCGCAAGGCCTTGTAGGCAACTTCCTGGTCAGAGGCCTTGATGGTGGTGAACACATTCAGACCGCGGGTGTAGGTCTCATCGCCGTATTGGGGAATCATCAGCAGGCGCACGGTCTCTGCCACATATTCCGCATGCATGCGGCCGTTTTCACTGACAGACCTGAGCTTGAGCTCCTGTTTTTTTGCAGTTTCGGCCTGTGCTTTGCTGATGAACCCATTTTCAAGCATGCGATCGATGATGTGCAGTTGTCGTGAACGCGCGCGCTTGGGATTTTTGATCGGGTTATAGGCGGAGGGCGCCTTGGGCAAACCAGCCAGCATGGCCGCTTCAGCCACGGTAATGTCCTTCAGCGGTTTACCAAAATAGGCTTCGCAGGCTGCGGCAAATCCATAGGCACGATTACCCAGGAATATCTGGTTCATGTAGATTTCAAGGATCTGGTCCTTGTTCAACATGTGTTCGAGCTTGAAAGTCAGCAAAATCTCATAGATCTTGCGCGTGAAAGTCTTTTCTGAGCTCAGGTACACATTGCGAGCCACTTGCATGGTGATGGTGGACGCGCCCTGGCTCTTGGCCCGGCCCACATTGGCAAGACCAGCCCGGATCACACCCAGATAGTCCACACCGCCATGCTGATAGAAGCGAGCATCTTCGATAGCCAGCACCGCATCCGTCATGATCTTGGGAATGTTCTGAATGGGGGTCAATTGGCGGCGCTCTTCGCCAAATTCACCAATCAAGACTCCTTCGGCTGAAAAGACACGAAGCGGCAGCTTGGGCCGATAGTCCTGCAGGTCAGAGATATCGGGCAAATTGGGAAAGGCAGTGGCCAATGCAATCGCCGTCACCATCAAAAGAGATGCCAACCCAGCCACCGCCAAGCCAAGGCCCCAAAAAAGCAGGTGCAGGGCCCAGTGGCGCCTGGGGGCAGGACTTGGTTTCTTTGGAGATTTTTCTTTAAGAGACATAAGCCGGGCGATGAAGCCCTGGAATTATAAAAATGTGTCGTAATTGCATCGCCACTCCCTTTTCTTGACCCTCGTCATGCCTTGAGTAGGTTCTGGAAGGACTGTGCAAACCACCCTGCTAGGATAAATCCAATTAGCCCACCCGGATTGACCGGGGCCAAAATTAGGGAGAGGTGGTCTTGGTCTCATTACGGTCACTCTTTAGTCGCGAGCCAGAACCACTGCTTGGGATGGACATCAGTTCGGCCAGTGTGAAGCTGGTTGAACTGGGCCGCAACAAAGACGGTGAGCTTGTGCTGGAGCGCTGCGCCCTGGAGGTTTTAGAGCCTGGCTGGGTGGTTGGCGGAAATATCGAAAAATTTGACGAGGTAGCCGCTGCGATTCAGCGCCTGGTCAAGAAGTCTGGTACCCAGGCCAAAAATGTAGCCATGGCTCTGGCCCCCTCCCTGGTCATCACCAAAAAAATCATCTTGCCTGCTGGTAGAACCGATGAGGAATTGGAGGTTCTGGTCGAGGCGGAGGGAAACCAGTACATCCCCTTTGCACTGGAGGAGGTCAACCTCGACTTCTGCGTGCTGGGGCCGGCCCCCAAGGCTGCCGATGAAGTTGAGGTCCTGATTGCCGCCAGCCGGCGGGAAAGGGTGCAGGACATTCAGGGCCTGGCCGAGGCCGCAGGACTCAAGCCGGTGGTGATCGATCTATCTTCTCTGGCAATAGGCAGGGTTGTCACCCGCCTGGCCCGCGCTTGGGAGGAGCCTGTGGCGCCAGCCAAACCGCTGATTGCCCTGCTCAAGTTGGGCGCCCAGACCACCAGCATGTTGATCATCCAGAATGAGGAGGTGCTGTATGAGCGTGACCAGGCATTTGGTGGTGCCCAGTTGACCCAGGCCTTGATGAGCCAGTACGGTTACACCTATATGGAAGCCGAGCAAAAAAAACGCAGCGGCGATCTTCCACAGGATTTTGGGGTCAATGTACTGCGGCCCTTCATCGACAATCTGATGCCTGAGATCGGGCGGTCCATACAGTTCTTCTTCGCCAGCTCCCCTTTCAACAAAATTGACCTGATGCTGCTGGCGGGAGGCACGGCAGCATTGCCCCGTTTGAGCCAGGTGGTGGCCGAGCAAACGTCAATCCCCTGCCGCGTAGTCAATCCATTTGAAGGCATGCTGATCGGCGATGGTGTGCGCCAGGGTCGCATGGCCAATGAAGTCAATTCTTATATGACCGCATGTGGGCTGGCGCTTCGAAGGTTCTTGCCATGAAAGCCTTGATCAATCTGTTGCCCTACCGTGAGATAGCCCGTAGACGGCAACGTGAAATTTTCCAGTATTCCTTGGGCGCCTCGGCGGTTACAGGTTTGTTGTTGTCAGCGGGGATTTATTTATGGCTACAAGGACAGATAGGCTCACAGCAAAATCAGAACGGGTTGTTGCAGCAGGAAATCAAGGTCCTGGAAGCGCAGATCAAGGACATCGCGACGCTGGAGATTGAAATTGCTGCGCTGAGAGCTCGCCAGCAGGCGGTCGAAGACCTCCAGGCCGACAGAAACATGCCAGTCCATCTGATCACTGAGCTGGCCAAGCTGGTGCCGGTCGGCGTCTATCTCATGAGCATGAAGCAGGACGGCCTGCAAGTGACCTTGCAGGGGGTAGCCCAGTCCAATGAAAGGGTTTCCGAGCTGCTGCGAAATCTGGCATACAACTCACCTCGTTTCATCAAGCCAGAGCTGGTCGAAATCGTTGCCGGAAGTGTGCCACTTGGCCCCCGCGATCAACGACGCGTGGCCAATTTTACGTTGCGAGTGGGACTTTTGCGACCCAGCCAGTCTGAACTGGCTCCAAGCCCGGCACAGTCCCCAGCGGCTGCCAAGCCTGGTAGCCCAACTCCATCGGGAAAGTAGCGCATCATGGCCCGCCGCTTCAGTTTGTCCAGCGATATACAACTTGCAGCGTTGTGGAATCAAGTGAGCGGGCAGTTCCGCTCGCTCGATCTTCGGCAGCCCGAGACTTGGCCTGCATCGCCGCGCTATCTGCTGCTGCTATCCCTGTCCTTGATGGTGTTGGCCGGGCTCTGGTTTGTCTGGCTTTCCGGAGTAGAAGAGGAGTTGCAGCTTGAGCGCACGCGGGAAACGCAGCTGCGGCAGGATTTCAGGAACAAGCTCGCCAAAGCGGCCAGCCTGGAGCTGCTTAAAAAGCAACGCGAACAAGTGATCAACAATGTCAAGCAGCTAGAAAAGCAACTGCCCAGCAAGGCAGAAATGGATGCCCTCTTGTCGGACATCAACCAGGCTGGGCTTGGTCGAAGCCTGCAGTTCGAGCTGTTTCGACCAGGACAGGTGGTGGTGAAGGACTACTACGCCGAACTGCCCATCGCCTTGCGGGTGATTGGCCGTTATCACGATATCGGCGCCTTTACCTCGGACATTGCCCACCTGTCTCGTATCGTGACGCTCAACACCCAGCTGACCATCGTGCCAGGACGTGACGACATCCTTTCCATGGATGCCACCGCCCGCACCTACCGGTATCTTGACGCTCAGGAAATCGAGGCTCAACGCAAAGTGTCTGCTGCCAAAGGGGGGCGCAAGTGAGGTCCTGCCTGCCTTGGACAATTCCGCTCCTGCTGGCTATGCTGGGCGGTTGCAGCATGTCGGAGGATGAAAAATTGAAAGGCTGGATTGCGGAGCAACGGCAGCAGATCCGCCCCCGCGTCAATCCATTGCCTGTTCCCAAGCCATTCCAGCCCGAGCCGTACGAAGCAGCCGCATTGCCCGATCCCTTCGGCAAGGAAAAACTGAACATGGTTCTGAGACGATCGGCAGCCCAATTGCAGGCAGACCCCTTACTTTCACAGGAACTCAGGCGTCGCAAGGAACCGTTGGAGGAATATCCTCTGGATGCGATGACCATGGTGGGCAGTCTTTCCAGAGAAGGCGAGCCAATGGCGCTGATCCGCGCAGACAAATTGCTCTACCAGGTACGAGTCGGAAATTACCTGGGCAAAAACTACGGTAGGGTCACCAAGATCACCGAAACCGAGCTGATGCTCCGTGAAATAGTCCAGGATGCGGCTGGAGAGTGGGTGGAACGCCCCTCATCCTTGCAATTGCAGGAGAAAACCAAATGAATATGCGATATGCGTGGCGAGTTCCGCAACACTGGCGACATTGCCTGTTGGCTGTATTCGGCTTACTTGCTCTGATGCCTGTCATGGCCCAGAACGCAATCGAATCCGTGACGGGTTCCCTGCAGGGGGGAAGTGAGGTCCTGAAGATCGATTTGCGGCAAGAACTGAGCGTCAGTCCCACTGGCTTCACGATTCAGACACCCGCCCGAATTGCCCTGGATTTCCCGGGCGTTGTCAGTTCGATGGCGCGCCCCACTGTGGAGGTGAATCAGGGAAATCTGCGCTCGGTCACCGTCGTCCAGGCGGGAGATCGCACCCGCGTCGTGCTCAACCTCAAACAGGCTTCAGGCTACAAAACCCAGTTACAGGGCAAGTCGGTGCTGGTTTTCCTCGAACCCAGCGTAGGCGTGAGTGGAACGCGTGCTGCTCCGACTGCCCAAGTCAGTGCCGACAATTCGGCCAATCCAGTTCAAAACGTGCTGAAAGATGTTGATTTCCGACGCAATGTCGATGGCGCCGGGCGAGTGATCGTGACCTTGCCAACTGCCCAAGCGGGGGTAGGGGTGCAGCAGCAGGGACAAACCCTGGTGGTGGAGTTTCCGGGGGCTACCCTGCCCGAGGGCTTGCGTCGGCGTCTAGATGTGTCGGACTTCGGCACGCCGGTCCAGACCGTCAGCACCTTTCAGGCGGGCGATAGGGTGCGCATGGTGATCGAGCCCAAGGGGCAATGGGAGCATAGCGCTTACCAAAGCGATGACCAGTTCGTGGTGGAGGTCAAGCCGCTCAAGGCCGATCCCGGCAAGCTGAGCCCCGGCGTGGGCTTTACCGGCCAGAAGCTGTCGCTGAATTTCCAGAACATTGAGGTTCGCTCCCTGTTGCAGGTGATCGCCGATTTCACCGGTTTCAATGTGGTCACCTCGGATTCGGTCAGCGGATCAGTGACCCTGCGTTTGTTGGATGTGCCCTGGGATCAGGCCATGGACATCATCTTGCGTGCCAAGGGCCTGGGTGTGCGCAAGGCTGGCAATGTGCTTTGGATCGCACCCAATGAGGAAATTCTGACCAAGGAAAAGCTCGAGCGGGAATCCCGGGTGGCGCTGGACGAATTGGAAGCTGTGCAGACCCAGTCATTTCAGCTGAACTATGCCAAGGCGGTGGATGTGGCGCGGCAGTTGATGGGGGCGGCCATCCCTGGCCTTGCGGCGCCAGCACCCGTTGCTGCGCCGGGTGGGGCTGCCCGGGTTCCGTCTGGGCGGATACTCAGCCTGCGCGGTAGTGCCATCCCTGAAGTGCGCACCAACCAGCTGTTCGTCACCGATATTCCCAGCAAGATCGAGCAGGTGCGGCAATTGATTCTCAAGCTCGATATTCCTGTGCGCCAGGTGCTGATTGAAGCGCGCATTGTTGAGGCTGAGGACTCCTTTGGCAAGGCACTAGGGGTCAGGCTGGGCGGCGGCGGGCCAGCGGCTGCCGCCGGGTCAGGCGGGTATCAGTTTGGCGGGTCCTACAGTGCCACCAGCGCTGGCGCGGCTGCAGGTAATTTTGTCAATCTGCCAGCGGCATTTCCGTCCGGGGTTTCGGCACTGGTGCCTACCGGCGCTTCTGCCCCCGCTTTTGCGGTGTCGATCTTTGGGGAGGGCGCTGCCAGATTTTTGAATCTGGAAATCTCTGCGCTCGAGGCGGACAATAAAGGCAAGGTGGTTTCCAGCCCGCGGGTAGTGACTGCCGACAAAACCAAGGCCCTGATCGAGCAGGGCACCGAGTTGCCCTACCAAATGGCCACCGCCAGTGGCGCGACCTCCATTGCATTCAGAAAAGCCAATCTCAAGTTGGAGGTAACGCCTCAGATCACGCCCGAAGGCAACATCATCCTTGATCTGGATGTCAACAAGGACACTGTCGGGCAAACCACCCCGGCCGGTTTTGCCATTGACACCAAACATGTGCAGACCCAGGTATTGGTGGAAAATGGCGGTACAGTGGTCATTGGTGGCATTTTCACCATGGATGAAACCGAGGGAGAGACCAAAGTGCCTTTTTTCGGCGATCTGCCGATAATGGGTAATTTGTTCAAGTCCCGTAACAAGAAATCCATCAAGAAGGAAATGCTGGTCTTCATCACACCAAAGACCTTGGTTGATAAAACAGTATCCCGCTGAGGTGCGCCTCGGCGCACTTTGTCGGGTAAGCATTTGATAGTCACCTTGATAGGACTGCCAGGTTCGGGAAAAACCACCGTTGGCCGACAGTTGGCCCGGCGCCTGCAAGTGCCTTTTCTCGATTCCGATCAGATTCTGGAGCAGCGTCTGGGCTGCTCCATCCGTGCCTATTTCGAAGCCGAGGGAGAGGAGCGCTTCCGGGACATGGAGGAGCAGGTGATTGAGGATCTTTCCCAATCCGCCCTCGGGGTCTTGTCTACCGGAGGCGGCGTGGTGCTTCGTCCGGAAAATCGCAAGCGCCTGCATACCCGAACCACGGTAGCCTATTTGCGCGCTTCTCCAGAAGACCTCTATCGCCGATTGCGGCACGATACCCAGCGCCCCTTGTTGCAGGTGGCTGACCCCCTGAGCCGGCTGCGCGAACTGTTTGAGCTACGTGATCCCCTCTACCTGGAGGCGGCGCATTTTGTGATTGAAACCGGCCGCCCGTCGGTGGTCTCGCAGGTCAACAAGATCATGATGCAGCTGGAACTCGATGAACTGAAGGCCAGCCCTGGCTCCGCGTGAACTGAGATCCCCTAAACTTGGGGTCATGCATACCCCATCACTCATGTCAGGTTCATCGCAGGTAGAGATCAAACTGGGAGACCGCAGCTATCCCATCCTGATCGGCGAAGCACTATTGGGCGACCCTTCTACCTATGCTGGCTTGCCCCGCGCTGCTCAGGCGCTGATTGTCAGCAACACCACGGTGGAGCCGCTTTATGGGGCCAGTCTGCAGTCTGCAATCAAGCCGCATTTCTCTGCCGTGCATAGGCTGAGCCTGCCTGATGGGGAAGAGCATAAAAACTGGGAGCAACTGAACCGGGTTTTTGATGCCCTGCTGGAAAATGCCTGTGATCGCAAGACCGTGTTGTTTGCGCTCGGTGGTGGGGTTGTCGGTGATATGACCGGATTTGCCGCTGCCTGCTACATGCGGGGCGTGCCTTTTGTACAGGTGCCCACCACCTTGCTGGCGCAGGTGGATTCCTCGGTGGGTGGAAAGACAGCGATCAATCACCCGCTGGGCAAGAACATGATCGGGGCCTTTTACCAGCCGCTTCGGGTGGTGTGCGATTTGGGATCGCTCAAGACCTTGCCACCACGTGAACTGTCCGCTGGCCTGGCTGAAGTCATCAAATATGGCCCGATTTACGACATGGGCTTTCTGGACTGGATCGAGTCGCATATCGAGGATTTGCTGGCGCGTGATCCGCAAGCCCTGGCGCATGCGGTGCAGAGAAGTTGCCAGATCAAGGCGGAGGTGGTCGGTCAGGATGAACGCGATACCGGCCTGCGGGCCATCCTCAATTTCGGCCATACCTTTGGTCACGCGATCGAAGCCGGTCTGGGTTACGGGCAGTGGTTGCACGGCGAAGCGGTGGGTTGTGGCATGGTGATGGCAGCCACTTTGTCCGAGCGGCTTGGTTGGGTTGACGCTGATTTTGTGGCGCGCTTGCGCCGGCTTGTTGACCGTGCGGGTCTGCCTTCCGTGGGCCCACGTCTCTCCAGCGTTGGTAACGCTGCCCGTTACCTGGAGCTGATGCGGGTGGACAAAAAGTCTGAAGCGGGAGAGATCAAATTCGTGTTGATCAAGCGCCCTGGCCAGGCTGAAGTGCATGGCGCTCCCGATGCTCTCGTGAGCGAGGTGATTGATGCCTGTTGCAAGGCATGAAGCCTGTCGGCTGTTGATGGACTATTGATCCCAGCGCCATGACTCTTGCGCCCTATGCCTGTGATCCTGCCAGGAGCCGGGGACGTCGACATCATGAGCCTCCTGCGCCCACCCGGAGTGAATACCAGCGTGACCGAGACCGGATCGTTCACTCCACCGCATTCCGCAGGCTGGTCTATAAAACCCAGGTGTTTCTCAACCATGAGGGAGATCTTTTCAGAACACGCCTGACCCACTCTCTTGAGGTGGCGCAGCTGGGCCGCTCAGTGGCCCGTTCGCTGCGTTTGAATGAGGATCTGGTGGAAGCGATCTCGCTGGCCCACGATTTGGGCCACACACCCTTTGGCCATGCGGGGCAGGATGCACTCAATGAATGCCTCGCTGGTCACGGCGGCTTTGAGCACAACCTGCAGAGCTTGCGTGTGGTCGATCAGCTGGAAGAGCGCTACCCGGCCTTCAATGGGCTGAACCTCTGCTTCGAAACACGCGAGGGCATTCTCAAGCACTGCTCAGCTGCTAACGCTCGGCAATTGGAGGCGGATGAACCGGATGGCGTGGGACAGCGTTTTTTGCGGCGTGAGCAGCCCAGCCTGGAGGCCCAACTCTGCAATCTGGCTGATGAAATAGCGTACAACGCCCACGATATCGACGATGGTGTGCGTTCCGGGCTGATCACTCTGGAGCAATTGCAGGAAGTGCCCTTGTTTGATCGATACAGGCTGGCGGCACTGCATGAATTTCCGCAATTGGAGCAGCGGGACCAGTCCCGCCGCCTGCTCTACGAGTCGATACGTCGCATGCTCAGCGCCATGGTGTATGACGTGATAGATGCCACTCAAGCTGCGCTGACCCAGGCCGCCCCGAACAGCGTTTCAGTGGTTCGGTGTTTGCCGCCTTTGCTGAAATTCAGCCAGAGCATGCGGGAAGAATCGCAAACACTCAAGCGATTTCTTTTTGTCAATCTTTACCGTCATCCCCAGGTCTTGCAGACCTCCAGCCAGGCCAAAACAATCATTCTTGAGCTTTTCGATGCTTATCGACAGGCGCCCGGGCAGATGCAGGCCGGATTTACCACTCGCGCTGATGCGGCGGCCAATGCGGTGGACCCGCAGGCATCTTTGTCGCGAGTGGTGGCTGACTATATTGCTGGCATGACGGATCGGTTTGCCAGCCGAGAGCACGAAAGGCTCACTGGCAGACGCCTATTATGTTGAGCCGATTCCCGGTGCGTCGACCAATGCTGGAGCCGGCTTGGCTGGTTATTTTGGCTGGCGTGTGCGCAGCACTTCATATGGGCAAACTGCCCCCGGCTCTGCCAATTCTTCAGCAGGAGCTCGGGATTTCGCTGCTGCAGTCTGGCTTTCTTTTGTCCCTGGTACAGCTGGCGGGCATGCTTTTTGGGATTTTCATCGGCCTGGCTGCAGATGGGATCGGGCAGCGCCGCAGCATGCTCATCGGGCTTGGGGTTCTGGCGCTGAGCTCATTGCTGGGTGCCGGCGCACAAGATGCTGCAAGCCTGCTGCGCTGGCGAGCGCTGGAGGGTCTGGGTTTTTTGCTGGTGGTCTTGCCTGCTCCAAACCTGATTCGACTTTTGGTCAGACCCGATCAAATGAACATCATGATGGGTGTCTGGGGGACTTATATGCCGCTAGGCACGGGTCTGGCGCTGCTGGGAGGGCCGGCATTGATGGCCTTGTCGGGTTGGCAGGGTCTATGGTGGGGGTTGTCCCTGTTCACGGTGCTGGTGATGGTCTGGCTAGGACTGGCAGTGCCCCCGGACGACAAGCTGAAGTCCATTAGCCAAAGCGGGGCAACGGGTTG
>JAFMJA010000077.1 GCA_017853735.1 Burkholderiaceae bacterium
CGAGGTTGGGGCAAGAAGGAAGATCAGGTCCAGTCCATGCTGCTTGAGCGCGGCAGCAAAGTCGGCGCATTCCTCAGGTGGGTAGTCCACCACCAACACACCATCCACCCCGGCAACTGCCGCATCTTTCACAAATGGGTTGTTTGCCTGTCCAGGATGCTGCTGGTTGTAACGCTCAATTGGATTGGCGTATCCCATGAGCACTACCGGTGTACTCTGGTTGGTCTTGCGGAAGCTTCGGACCATGTCGAGCACCTGTCGCAATCCAACGCCAGCGGCCAAGGCCCTGTCGCCAGCCGCCTGTATCACAGGGCCGTCGGCGCTGGGATCGGAGAAGGGCACCCCAAGTTCAATCACATCTGCGCCAGCAGACACCATGCCATGCATCAGTTCTGGCGTGATATCGGGATACGGGAAACCAGCGGTGACGAAGGGAATCAGCGCTTTGCGCTGCTGGGCGCGCAGACTTGCAAAAGTGGTGGCGATACGACTCATTTTTTAATCTCGATCATTCGTTCCACTCCGCCCTTGACAGATTGGCCCTGGCAACTGGGGCGACAATAAAAGTCGGCGCCACTCAGATCAGCCACTGTGCCAATATCTTTGTCGCCCCTGCCAGACAGATTGATCAGGATAGATTGGTCGCTTCGCATGGACTTGGCAAGTTTCATGGCATGGGCGATCGCGTGGCTGGATTCCAGGGCCGGGATGATTCCCTCGGTACGGCAGGTGTAGTGAAACGCCTGCAATGCCTCCTGGTCCGTGATGCCCACATACTCGGCCCGGCCAATGTCTTTGAGATAAGCGTGTTCGGGGCCGACACCGGGATAGTCCAGACCAGCGCTGATACTGTGCGTTTCGGTGACCTGGCCATCCTCATTTTGCAGCACATAGGTGCGGTTGCCATGCAACACACCAGGGCTGCCGCGTTCTAGCGATGCCGAGTGCTTGCCGCTGTCGAGCCCTTCGCCAGCTGCTTCCACGCCAATCAGACGGGTCTGTGCATGCTGAATATAAGGATGGAAAATTCCCATGGCATTGCTGCCACCGCCCACCGCGGCCACCACCGCATCAGGCTGCTGATTTTTGCAACCCGCACGCGCGAGCATTTCGGGCATCTGTATCAGGCATTCCTTGCCAATCACGCTTTGAAAGTCACGTACCATCATCGGGTAGGGATGAGGACCAGCCACAGTGCCAATGATGTAGAAGGTGTTGTCCACATTGGCCACCCAGTCGCGCATGGCCTCATTCAGCGCGTCCTTGAGTGTTTTTGAGCCCGACTCGACCGGCACCACCCGGGCTCCCAGCAGCTTCATGCGATAGACATTGGGGCTCTGCCGTTTGACATCCTCGATCCCCATGTAGACCACACACTCCAGGCCATAGCGCGCACAGATGGTGGCAGTGGCGACGCCATGCTGACCAGCGCCCGTCTCGGCAATGATGCGCGTCTTACCCATGCGCCGCGCCAGCATGGCCTGGCCGATGGTGTTGTTGATTTTGTGAGCACCGGTATGGTTCAGATCTTCGCGTTTGAGGAAGATCTGCGCACCACCCTGCTCCCGGCTCATGCGTGCAGCATGGTAGATCGGTGAGGGGCGACCAACAAAGTGCGTCAGTTCATCATTGAACTCCGCCAAAAATTCAGGTTCGTGCTGGTACTTGGCGTAAGCATCTTTGAGTTCATTGACCGCCTGGGTCAAGGTTTCGCTGATAAAGCTGCCGCCGTAAATTCCGAAATGACCCTTCGGATCGGGTTGATGGTATTCAAACATGGGATTGATCAGCGGCCCGTACAGCCGCGATGAACTGGTTGATCTTGACGGCGTCTTTGATGCCTTTGGCAGCCTCGACGCCACTACTTACATCCACGGCCAGTGATTTACAGCGTGGCCTTACCTGCAAGATGCCATCGTTCACGTTTGCAGGCGTGAGCCCACCACTTAAGACGAGGTGAGAGTTGACGCTTGGTGGAAGAAGTGACCATTCAAATATTTTCCCGCCACCACCAAATCCTTCCGTCAGGGTATCCAGAAGAATGGCTTGGGCTGAAGAGTAATCAGAGACGTATTTTACGAGGTCAAATCCTTTGCCTGCTTCACCAGGCGGGATACGCGCAGCACGCAGAAAAGGACGACCCAGGGACAGCTTCAGGCACTCTGAGGGGGTTTCATCGCCATGGAACTGAAGGGTGGCGCCAGGAACCAGATCGATCGCCTTGCTGACCTGTTCGGCTGAGGCATTGACAAAAAGGAGAACGGGTGTGACGAAGGGAGGAAGGCGATTGGCGAGCGCTGCAGCTTTTTCGATCGCCACAAAGCGCGGGCTGTGTTCATAGAGGACCAGGCCAATCGCATCTGCCCCAGCTAGCACGGCAGCCTCGACATCCTGCTCGCGGGTCAGACCGCAAATCTTCACGCGGGTTCGTTGATTTGCAGTGCTTTGGATGCCCAGGTCCTGGGTCTGAGTCGATACGGTTTGGGAGGCGGGGGCGTTCATGAGGTGGCAGTACTCGCACAGGGTAGCCAATCATACGCAGACGTACGCTCAGGCAAGCCCCAGCGCAGATCGTAGCGTGGGCCCAAAAAATACAAGCCATCTGCTGCAAAAGTGGGCGCGGCCGCATCGCGGCTGCGAGCGGCGATGACCTCGGCCATCCAGGCTGGGGGCTGTTTTCCCTGTCCGATGACCAGCAAGCATCCCATGATGTTACGGATCATATGGTGCAAGAAGGCGTTGGCTTCGAAGTCAAATCGCCAATATGCGCCTTGTTGGGAAATTTCAACTCGCATCAGATTCTTGACCGGTGACAAGGCCTGACAAGCCGAAGCGCGCAAAGAGCTAAAGTCTCGCTCACCGAGCAAAAATGGAATGGCCTGCTGCATCCGACCCAGGTCCATGGGCTGGAAAACCCAGCCAGCGCGATGTGCTTCCAGGCTAGGCCGCACCGGGGACTCGAGCAGCACATAGGCATAGCGACGAGAACTGGCGCTGGCGCGGCAATGAAACTGCCCTGGCACGATCTGGGCCCAGTGCACGGAGATATCTTCGGGCAAATAACTGTTGGTGCCACGAACCCAGGCATGCGGTGTGCGTTCCACCTGGGTGTCGAAATGCACCACCTGCATCAGGGCATGCACGCCCGCATCGGTCCGGCCGGCGCACAGGGTAGGTATGCGCTCAGCATTGGTAAATTTACCCAGGGCCATTTCAAGCTGGTCCTGAACCGTACGACCTGAGGGTTGGCTTTGCCAGCCGTCATAGGCCTGACCGCTGTAGCTCAGACCTAGCGCGACTCGCATGGACGGGCTATGCAAGGGTGTGGCATCTTTAGCCTATCCCAATTGCTGCTGAAGCTTTTTGGCCTGAAGGTACAAATCGCCCTGGGCCTCTGCCATCATCTCTTCCAACAAGATGCGTGCGCCCTCCTTGTTGCCAAGTGCCATGCATTCCTCAGCCAAGGCTAATTTCACGCTCATCGCGTCCAAATCAGCAGGGGGGCGTGAGGGTGGAGTATCCAGATCCAGGTTGATGGTGCTCAGATCAAACGGAGTTGGCTGGAGGTCTGCGGAGGGTGACAACTTTTCGCCAGCACCTGGGGTGGGAGGCACCGAGTTCTCGGTGACGGGAGACGGTCCGGAAGAGGGGTCTGGCTGCTTGGGCGAGACGCTTTCGCGCAATACATCTTCAAGGCTTCCAGCTTCGGCCAGTGAGCGGCGTTGAACCTGAAAAAAGGCCAGGCTGGCCAATAAAACCACCAACAGGCCGGTGGCGATCAGCACTGCAGGCGATGACACCAATCGGTCGATGAGGGCGGAAGGTCGATTGGCTTCAGGCTGGGGCAGTACATCAGGTGCTTTGGTGGCGTGCTCCTGGCTCCCCCCGGTGGGCAATCCGCTTTGGGCAATTTCAGCGCTGAGTTTCTTCAGGGCATCAATGTTTTTGCTTAATTCACTGGCCTGACGCTCGTCTTCCTGCTGGTTGCCTTTGACAACCAGATCATCTTCCTGACTTTTTTCCTTGACCTGAGCGTTGGACAGTGTGAGCTTGTCCGGGACTGGGGTGGTGCGCTTTTCTTCAACACGGGCTTGCAGGTCTCCGCTGCTGGCTCGTGCATTGTCGGATGGGGGGATTTGCGCCGTCCCTAGCGCCAGCTTGCGGCGGTATTCATTGAAGTCCTGGGTCTGTGCCCGAATCATGTTGCTGGCCTGCTGGGCAGGAGTGCTCAAAGCCTGCTGGACATCTGGAACGGCAAGCACCGCGCCTGACTTGATACGGTTGACATTGGCATCGATGAACGCATCCGGGTTGGCGTTGAGCAAGGCAAGCAGCATTTGATCCAGGGATACCTGGGCGGGCCGGATCGACTCGGCGATGGCGCCAGCGGTATCCCCAGATTTGACGACCAAGCGTTTGGCCGCCGTAGCCGCAGTAGCCGGAGGTTTGGCGGGCGCAGCTTGGGCTGCCGGGCTGGCTGTGCTGCTTGCAGGCGCAGCAGGCGCAGGTGCCACCGGGGCCACCGGGGCCACCGGTGCCGCCGCCTGTGGTGAGGGCGGTGAAATTGTCGGGGCGGGCGCAATCATGGGCGCGCTTGCTGGCGGCTGCGGGGTTTGAGGCTGTAATTGTGGGGCAAGAGGTGGAGGCAAGGTTTGCAGCTTGCGGGTTGCCGGGACCAGAACGGTATAGCCACGTACGACCCGATTGTCGGAGACGTGGGCTTCCACTATCAGGTCGACATAGGTGCTGCTGATAGGACGCTCACCCTGTAGCAAAAGAACGCTGCGCCCCCCTCTTTTCTGAAGAGTCACCTGCAAATTGTTCAGTTCTTGCAGGTAAAGCAATCCCGCCGCACGAAAAGTCGCAGGCGCAGCCAGCGCTGGCTTGATGGCGGCTGCATCCTGATCGGTCAAGCCTGGCAGATCTATCTCGGCCTCCAGCGGCTCGCCCTGGGCAGATAGAACATCGATGCGGCCCAGCGCGAGCGCATGCACCGGGGCACTGCCCACCACCATCAGTCCAACCAGGACCATGGTCACAGCAAATTGACAACTCAAATATCTGCGCATGCCAGCAATGGAGTTAACCGGCTTGGAGCAAGATGCGCAGCATGCGCCGCAAGGGCTCGGCCGCACCCCACAGCAACTGGTCGCCAACAGTGAAGGCACCCAGATAGTCCTGGCCCATGGCCAATTTGTGCAAGCGGCCCACCGGCACTGCCAAAGTGCCAGTCACTGCAGCAGGGGTCAGTTCGCGTTCAGTGGCCTCGCGCTGGTTGGGGATCACCTTGGCCCAGGCATGAGCCCCCGCCAGAATCGACTCGATTTCCTGCAAAGGCACATCCTTTTTCAGCTTGACGGTCAGTCCCTGCGAGTGGCAACGCATTGCACCCACACGCACGCACAAGCCATCAATCGGAATGCTACCGGGCTGACGAAAGGCCGGGTTGCCCAAAATCTTGTTGCATTCTGCGCCGCCCTTCCATTCTTCCTTGCTCTGGCCATGCTCGACAGGCACGTCAATCCAGGGAATCAGGCTGCCTGCCAGGGCGGTGTGACGGAAATTCTGAGTCGGAAAGCTGTCGCTTCGCATGGTCGCGCTGACCTTGCGGTCAATCTCCAGAATGGCCGAAGCGGGGTCAGCCAACTCTGGCTTGACCGCATCGTGCAGGGCCCCCATCTGTTGCAGCAGTTCACGCATGTTCTGCGCCCCCGCGCCCGAGGCTGCCTGGTAGGTCATGGCACTGACCCACTCGACCAAGTTGGCCTGGAACAGGCCGCCCATGGCCATCAGCATCAGGCTGACAGTGCAGTTCCCACCAATCCAGTCACGCCCACCCTGGGCCAGCGCCTGGTCAATCACGTGGCGGTTGACCGGGTCGAGGATGATTACGGCTTGATCGGCCATACGCAGGGTCGAGGCCGCGTCAATCCAGTGCCCCTTCCAGCCGGTAGCCCGCAGCTTGGGGTACACCTCCTTGGTGTAATCACCACCCTGGCAGGTGATGATGATGTCGCACTTCTGCAGTTCCTCAATGCGGTTGGCGTCCTTGAGGGAATTCTCGCTCTTGGCCATGGCTGGCGCTTTGCCGCCAGCGTTGGAGGTGGAAAAGAAGACCGGCTCGATCAGGTCGAAATCTTTTTCTTGCACCATGCGCTCGAGCAGCACAGAGCCAACCATGCCACGCCAGCCGACCAGACCTACCAACTTGCTCATCTCAGGGCCCTTTCAAATTCAAATACAGTGCCAGACCTGAGGCTTGTCCGGCTCGTCTGGCCGGCAAGGGCACACGACGAACCTCAGCCGGATCAGGCCTTAATCGTTGTGGGTTTGAAAAATACTGCGCGTGCCGCCCCGTTTGCCTGGACGGCAAGTACGGTGTTCAAATGCAACGGGCGGAAGGCAGACATAACCTGCATTGTAATAGATGGGTGGTCCTTATTGGCCCACCACCTCGTGGGGTTCAGGAGGGTTTTAGAGTGCCTTGACCACAGCATCTCCCATCTGGGCCGTGCCAACCTGTTTAGTCCCCTCGCTCCAGATATCAGGGGTACGCAGACCTTGGGACAAAACGTTTTGCACTGCACGCTCGATGCGTTGGGCTGCCTCTTCCTGGTTCAGGCTAAAGCGCAACATCATGGCGGCACTCAAGATAGTCGCCAGTGGATTGGCGACACCTTTGCCGGCAATGTCGGGTGCGCTGCCATGGCTGGGCTCGTACAGGCCTTGATTCTTACTGTTCAGGCTGGCAGAAGGCAACATGCCAATCGATCCGGTCAGCATCGAAGCCTCATCGGACAGGATGTCGCCAAACATATTGCCAGTCACCACCACATCGAACTTCTTGGGCGCACGAACGAGCTGCATAGCGGCGTTGTCCACGTACATGTGCTCCAGTTCGACATCGGGATAGTCCTGGTGCACCTGGGTCACCACGTCTTTCCAGAACTGGAAAGTTTCCAGCACATTGGCCTTGTCCACACTGGTGACTTTCTTGCTGCGCTTGCGGGCGGCCTGGAAAGCCACATGGGCGATGCGCTCAATCTCGGGGCGGGTGTAGCGCATGGTGTCGAAAGCTTCCTCGGCGCCGGCAAATGCGCCATCACTGGCAATACGGCGGCCACGGGGTTGTCCAAAATAAATGTCACCGGTCAGTTCGCGCACGATCAGGATGTCAAGGCCGGCAATCAGTTCAGGTTTGAGGCTGGAGGCGCCCACTAGCTGCTCATAACAGATGGCCGGACGGAAGTTGGCGAACAGGCCCAAATGTTTGCGCAGGCCCAGTATGGCCTGCTCGGGCCGGAACTGGCGCTCCAGTGAGTCGTATTTCCAGTCGCCCACCGCACCAAACAGAATGGCGTCGGCCTGTTTGGCCAGATTCAGGGTTGACTCGGGCAAAGGGTGGCCGGTCTGCTCGTAGGCGGCGCCGCCTACAGGAGCGGTTTCCATTTCGAACTTGAGATCCAGGGCCCGCAGGACTTTCAACGCCTCGGCCACGATTTCGACACCTATGCCGTCTCCCGGCAATACAGCAATTTTCATGATCAGTTAATGTTTGTTTGGAGGTGGCGTTCAACCCAACATGGTGTGAGCCAGCCACGGTTTCTGGGCAAGTCGTTGGGCTTCGAAGGCTGCAATTTTTTCCTTGTGCCGCAAGGTCAGGCCAATGTCGTCAAAGCCATTGAGCAAACAATATTTTCGAAATGGCTGGACCTCAAATGGAATTTCTTCACCCTGCGCTTGCACCACCACCTGGCGCTCCAGATCGATGGTGAGCTGGTAGCCGGGAAAGGCGAAGCAGGCGTCGAACAGCTTGGCGACAGTCAACTCGGGTAGCACGATGGGTAGCAAGCCATTCTTGAAGCAGTTGTTGAAAAAAATGTCGGCAAAGCTGGGCGCAATGATGGCGCGAAAACCATATTGATCCAGCGCCCAGGGGGCATGTTCGCGGGAGGAGCCGCAGCCAAAATTTTTGCGTGCCAGCAAAATGGATGCGCCCTGGTAGCGCGCCTGATTCAACACAAAATCAGGATTGGGCTTACGAGACTTGGGGTCCTGGCCTGGATAACCTGGGTCCAGATAGCGCCACTCGTCAAAGAGGTTAGGGCCAAAACCCGTTTTGCGGATTGATTTGAGAAACTGCTTGGGAATGATGGCATCGGTGTCGACGTTTTCCCGGTCCATCGGGGCCACCAGGCCCTTGTGAATGGTGAATTGCTGCATTTGGCTTCCTGATGAAATAGGGGCAGCTCAGAACTGCTTCAGGGTTGCTGTCTGGTCCCTGCTGGTTTCATGAATACTTACGCACATCGACGAAGTGACCCTGGATGGCTGCGGCTGCAGCCATGGCCGGGCTGACCAGATGGGTACGTCCACCATTACCCTGGCGGCCTTCGAAATTGCGGTTGCTGGTGGAGGCGCAACGCTCTCCCGGCTCCAGACGATCGGCATTCATGGCCAGGCACATCGAACAGCCAGGTTCGCGCCATTCAAAACCTGCGGCCTGGAATATTTCATGCAGGCCCTCGCGCTCTGCTTGCTCCTTGACCACGCCCGATCCAGGTACCACCAGGGCCAGCTTGACATTGCGCGCTACTTTCTGGCCTAGCTTTTTCACCACAGCAGCCGCCTCGCGCATGTCTTCGATCCTGCTGTTGGTGCAGGAGCCGATGAACACCTTGTCCACATGGATATCAGCCAGGGGCTTTCCAGGTTCGAGCGCCATATAGGTCAGGGCCCGCTCGATGGCGCCGCGTTTGACGGCATCTTTTTCCTTGTCCGGGTCAGGGACACGTCCGTCAATACCCAGAACCATTTCGGGTGAGGTGCCCCAAGTGACTTGCGGCACGATGGTGCTGGCATCGAGTTCCACGACAGCATCGAACCGGGCATCCGGGTCGGAGTGCAGGGTGCGCCAATAGGCCACGGCCTGCTCCCACTCGGCTCCGGAGGGCGACATGGGGCGTCCCCGCACATACTCAATGGTTTTTTCATCCACCGCGACCAGGCCGGCACGAGCACCTGCCTCGATGGCCATGTTGCACAGGGTCATGCGACCCTCCATGCTCAAGGCTCGGATGGCAGAGCCGGCGAACTCAATGGTGAAGCCAGTGCCGCCGGCCGTGCCGATCTTTCCGATGATGGCCAAGACAATGTCCTTGCCGCCGCAGCCTCGGGGGAGAGCGCCTTCCACTTTGACCAGCATGTTGCGGGCTTTCTTGGCCAGCAGGGTTTGCGTGGCCATCACATGCTCCACCTCACTGGTGCCGATTCCATGTGCGAGGGCGCCAAAGGCGCCGTGGGTGGAGGTATGACTGTCGCCGCACACGACAGTCATTCCAGGCAGGGTGGCGCCGTTTTCCGGCCCAATCACATGCACGATGCCTTGTCGTTTGGAGAGAAAGGGAAAGTAGGCTGCTGCGCCCGACAGCTTGATGTTGTCATCCAGTGTGGTGACCTGTTCCTTGCTGATCGGGTCAGAAATTCCGTCATAGCCCAATTCCCAGCCAGTGGTGGGAGTGTTGTGGTCGGCGGTGGCAACAATTGAGCTGACACGCCAGACCTTGCGCCCAGCCTGGCGTAATCCCTCAAAGGCCTGAGGGCTGGTGACTTCATGCACCAGATGGCGGTCAATGTACAAAACAGCTGTGCCGTCATCTTCGGTATGGACGACATGCTCGTCCCAGATTTTGTCGTAAAGGGTGCGTCCCATGGCTTTGAGCTCAGTTACAGGGTTGGTGGCAAAGTGGTCATCAATCTGTCATTTTATGCGGGGCGAGATCAGGTCGTCTCGCTGGACCTCAATCGATGATATCGGTGCGTGCCGAAATCATGCGAAGCCGGTGGTCCACGTAATAGCCGCCAAATTCGGTGTAGCGCAAGAGGTGCTGTGCGCAAGTCTCGCAACGCCAGAGATCGCAACGGTTGTAGGGGAAGTATTTCATGGCTACCGGCGCGTCCGGCGACTCATAGCGCGTTCCCTTGGGATGCAGTTCCTCGAAGGTGGGCTCCAGAAGGTCTGGGTCACGCAGAGTTCCCTGACAGCGCATCTGATGCGCAGGCCAGCGTTCCTCAGAGATACTTTGCCATCCGGAGGAAGCAGACAGGCCGCATTGGCAATGCTTCGTTACTTCCTTTTCACCCAGGAGGGCACGAATCTGGTTGGCGGACTGAATAAGTTGCATTGCGGAGCTGCGGTAAAAAGCAAAAACCCGCCAGCGGTTGAGCTTGGCGGGTATGAAGGTTGGCGAAGATTAGCGCTTCTGAAGAGCTTGTACCTCTCTGCGCGGCGCACCGGTGAAGAGCTGGCGTGGTCGGCCAATCTTGTATTCGGGATCACTAATCATTTCATTCAGCTGGGCAATCCAGCCCACGGTACGAGCGAGGGCAAAAATTCCGGTGAACAGGTTG
>JAFMJA010000078.1 GCA_017853735.1 Burkholderiaceae bacterium
AGCATGCCTTTGGAGCGCAGCACCTCTTGTGCTTGCGGGCCGCTCAAGGTAGCCAGGAAGTCGCGTGCAGCCTGGGCCTTGCGGGTGCTGCCGCTGACGGCACCCGCGTAGGTGGTGTAGTTCTGGATCGCCTCGGGCAGCGGGCCCACCAGCGTGACGCCTGCGACCGGCAGAATTTCGCTGATCTGGTGAATCGCCAGGTCGGCTTCGCCGCTGACCAGTCGGGTGGCGACCAGGCCGCCCGGCACCAGCACCGCCTTGGCGCGCACCGCCTGGGCAATGCCCATGCGCTGGAACAGGCCATCGAGGTAGATGCCGCTGGAGCCTCCGGCGGCAGGGTCGATATAGGCCACTTTCTTGGCGTTGAGCACGGCTTGTTTGAACTCTTCCACCGTGCCCATTGCCGGTAGGGGCGTGCCGTCTTTCACGGCCACGCCAATAGCGGCACGCCCCAGGGCGGTCACGCTGTCAGGCACCACCTTGCCATTGGCGGCCAGGGGCTTGAGCCCGCCCGGGGTGAGCACCAGCACATCAAAAGTTTCCCCGGCTGCGATGCGGCGCGACAGGGCGCCAGCGGTGTCATTGTCCACTTCCAGCTTGTGACCGGTTCGGGCTTCAAAGCCAGGCACCAGCGCCATCAGCACCTGCTTGTAGGCGCCAGTGGTCAGCACCTTGAGGGTATCCGCCAGAGCCAGCTGTGCGCTCAGTGCCAGGACAGATGCAAGAACGAGCGATGCAAGTTGAGGCATGGAAAACCCCTCAGTTCAGACGATTGGGAGTCATTCTAGGCCAGCAAAACTGGCCCTCTTTGGGCTTGCAGATGCCCAGTCTGTCAGGGCCCCCCAGATAGCGGAACCCGTCGACGGGCAAGGGATTCACATGCCGCTGTAGTTGGGGCCGCCACCGCCTTCGGGCGTCACCCAGACAATGTTCTGGCTCGGGTCCTTGATGTCGCAGGTCTTGCAGTGCACGCAGTTCTGCGCATTGATCTGCAGCCGCTCGCTGTCATCATCGTTCCTGACGAATTCATACACCCCGGCCGGGCAATAGCGTTGCTCGGGTCCGGCATAGCGGGCCAGGTTCAGGTTCACCGGCACGCTGGCGTCTTTCAATGTGAGGTGGGCCGGCTGGTTTTCTTCATGGTTGGTGTTGCTGATGAAGACGCTGGACAGGCGGTCGAAGGTGAGGGTGCCATCGGGTTTGGGATAGTCAATCGGCTGGCAGTCGGCTGCGGGCTTGAGGCGGGCATGGTCGTGCTCGGTGCGGTGCACCGTCCAGGGTGGTCGCTTGAGGCCGAGTTTGGGCAGCAGCCACTGTTCAATGCCGGTCATCAGGGCGCCCACCGTGTTGCCCTTCTTGAACCACTGCTTGAAGTTGCGTGCGCGGTCGAGCTCCTCATACAGCCAGCTCTGGGCAAAGGCCACCGGGTAGGCGGCGACCTCGTCCTGAGCACGCTCGGTAGTCAGTGCGCCAAACAGCGCCTCGGCTGCCAGCATGCCGCTTTTGATGGCGGCATGGCTGCCCTTGATACGGCTGGCGTTGAGGTAGCCGGCATCACAACCCACCAAAACGCCACCTGGAAAAATGGTCTTGGGCAAGGACAGCAGGCCGCCGGCGGTGATGGCGCGCGCACCATAACCAATGCGTTTTCCACCTTGTATATGGGCGCGGATGGCCGGGTGAGTTTTCCAGCGCTGCATCTCCTCGAAAGGGCTGAGGTAGGGGTTCTGATAATCAAGCCCGGTGACAAAGCCAAGCGTGACCTTGTTGCCCTCCAGGTGGTAGAGAAAGCCGCCGCCGTAGGTGCTGCTGTCCATCGGCCAGCCGGCGGTGTGCACCACCCGACCGGGCTGGGCCTTGTCGGCAGGAATCTCCCACAACTCCTTGATGCCCAGAGCGTAGCTCTGCGGATCCTTGCCCTGATCCAGCCTGTATTTCGCAATGACCTGCTTGCCCAGGTGACCGCGTGCGCCCTCGGCAAACACGGTGTACTTGGCGCGCAGTTCCATGCCAAGCTGAAAGCCCTCATGCGGCTGACCATCCTTGCCAATGCCCAGATGGCCAGTGACCACGCCAATGACCGCGTCCTCCTCGTTGTAAAGCACCTCGGCCGCCGTGAAGCCAGGAAAAATCTCCACCCCCAGCGCTTCGGCCTGTTCACCCAGCCACTTGGTCAGCGCACCCAGGCTGATCACATAGTTGCCTTGGTTGTGAAAGCACTCAGGCACCAGAAAATCCGGCGTGCGCCGGGCCGAGCTTTCAGTGAGGAAAAGCACATCGTCGCCGCTCACCGGCTGGTTCAGCGGCGCGCCCAGCTCTTTCCAGTTGGGCAGCAGCTCTTTCAAGGCGCGCGGGTCCATTACCGCGCCAGAGAGAATGTGGGCGCCTGGCTCGGAGCCTTTTTCCAGCACCACCACCGACACTTCCCGGCCCTGTTCTGTGGCCAGTTGTTTGAGACGGATCGCGGTGGAGAGGCCGGCCGGGCCAGCGCCAACCACCACCACGTCGTAGTCCATCGATTCGCGCGGTCCGTACTGGGCCAGAAGTTCAGCGTGGGTCATGACGGGGTTCTGGTTCGATAATCAGTTCATGCAGCCTGAGCGCAATGGAAGCGGTCGCCAGGTTGGCGAAAAGCCTGATTCTAATTTGCCTGCTTGCCGGTTTGGCCGCAGCCAGGGCATGCAAACCTGAAAGGAAGACAGATGGCATACAGCATGGACTTATCGGGCAGGGTGGCATTGGTCACTGGTGCCTCAGGTGGACTGGGAGAACAGTTTGCGCGCACGCTGGCGCGTTCTGGTGCGGCGGTGGTGTTGGCCAGTCGGCGGGTGGAAAAGCTGAAAGAACTTCGGGCGCAGATCGAAGGCGAGGGTGGAGATGCCCATGTGCTGAGCCTGGATGTCACCGATGTCGCTTCAATCAAGGCAGCGGTCGCCCATGCGGAAACCGAGGTCGGATCGATCGATATCCTGATCAACAACTCCGGGGTCAGCACCACCCAGCGCCTGCTCGATGTGACGCCCGAGGACTACGACTTCATCTTTGACACCAACACCCGTGGCGCATTCTTTGTGGCGCAGGAAGTGGGGCGGCGCATGGTGGCGCGTGCCCGCGGCGCCGCGCCAGGCACCTTCACCGGCGGACGCATTGTCAACATCGCCTCCATGGCCGGCCTCAAGGTGCTGTCGCAGATTGGTGTGTACTGCATGAGTAAGGCTGCAGTGGTGCATATGACCAAGGCCATGGCGCTGGAGTGGGGGCGCTTCGGCATCAATGTCAACGCCATTTGCCCCGGCTACATCGACACCGAGATCAATCATCACCATTGGCAGACCGAGCAGGGGCAGAAGCTCATCAGCATGCTGCCACGCAAGCGCATTGGCGAGCCGCAAGACCTGGACGCGCTGCTGGTGATGCTGTGCGCCAGTGAAAGCCATTTCATCAATGGGGCGGTGATCGCCGCCGACGATGGGTTTGCCCTTTGATCTCATGAAAATCGAAATTCCCGACAAGAAAAAACTGGTCTACCAGACGCGTTTTCCCATCCGCTGGGGCGATATGGACTGCATGGGGCATGTCAACAACGCCATGTATTTCCGCTACATCGAGTCAGCCCGGATCGACTGGTACACCTCGATGGGCGTGGAGACCAACCCCAAAGGCGAAGGCTTTGTCATCCTCAATGCCTTTTGCAATTTCTACAAGCAGTTCGAATATCCAGGTGAGATCCTGCTCAAACTGTATGTGAGCGACCCAGGGCGAACCACCCTGGAGACCTGGGCTACCCTGGAAAAGCCCGAGGAGCCTGGGGTGATTCATGCAGCAGGCGGTGGCACTGCGATCTGGGTGGATTTTCCGCGCCAGAAGTCGGCCCCGCTGCCGGAGTGGCTGCGCGCCATCGCCACAGATTAGGGCCTGAGCCAGCTGCTTGTCAGCCTATTTCTTTTCACGGGGAACCCGACCCAGCAGATAGAACTCTGGGTTGGGGGTCATATGGCTGAAAGAGGCCATTCGGTTGGACAGGCCAAAGAAGGCAGTGATTGCGGCAATGTCCCAGATGTCTTCATCACTGAAGCCGTGGGCGTGCAAAGGGGCAAAGTCTTCGTCGCAGATTTCGTGGGAACGCTGGCAGACTTTCATGGCGAAATCCAGCATGGCCAGCTGCCGGGGTGAAATGTCCGCCTTGCGGTAGTTCACCGCCACCTGGTCGGCCACCAGGGGTTTTTTCTCGTAGATGCGCAAGATCGCCCCATGGGCCACCACGCAATACAGGCACTGGTTGGCCGCGCTGGTGGTGGTGACAATCATCTCGCGCTCGCCCTTGCTCAGTCCGCTGGTTCGGCCCACGCTCTCAGGGGTCATCAGGGCATCGTGGTAGGCAAAAAAGGCGCGCCACTCGGCGGGCCGGCGCGCCAGCGCCAGAAAAACATTGGGCACAAAGCCCGACTTTTCCTGCACCTCCAGAATACGTTGACGCATGTCCTCGGGCAGGTCCTTGAGTTCAGGCCAGGGGTAGCGCGATGTGTTCATGTTGGAGTCCATGGGTGTACCTGATGTCAGGGATTATGGCCAAGTCAGGGGCCCTGCGGCACAAGTCTGCGACACTTGTGCCCTAGCTTTCCATGACCAGCCGAGCAGTTCATTTATTCACCCACGCGGCCCGCCAGGGCTGGCGCACCCTGGGCCGCGATTTGCGGGCGGGTGAACTACGGCTGATTCTGCTGGCGGTCACCCTGGCGGTGGCTGCGCTCACTGCGGTCGGATTTCTCGCCGATCGTTTCCAGTCTGGCCTCAAACGCGATGCCCGCCAGTTGCTTGGCGGGGATGTGGTGCTGGTCAGCGACCTTCCAGCGCCCATTGAATTCTTGAATCAGGCGCAGGCACTGGGCTTGCAGCTGTCGGCGACGCTCACCTTTCCCACCATGGCCCGCGCCACGGATGCGCAAGGTGGTGGCAGCAAGCTGGTGGCGCTCAAGGCGGTGGAATCGGGGTACCCGCTGCGCGGTCGCCTCAGCGTGGCAGATGCGCCTGGGCAGCAGGGGGAGCCCGCCCAAGGTATTCCAGATCCTGGCACGGTCTGGGTGGACGCCTCTTTGCTGGAGGCCTTGGCTCTGAAAAGCGGCGACAAGCTATTGCTGGGGGCGTCCTCATTGGAGATCGCTCGGGTCATTGTGCTGGAGCCTGATCGGGGTGCGGGCTTTATCAACTTTGCGCCACGCGTCATGCTGCGCAGCAGCGATGTGGCCGCTACTGGCCTGGTCCAGCCCGCCAGCCGCGTGACCTACCGGCTTGCCGCCGCTGGAGCTGATCGCGCCGTGGCGCGTTTCACCCGTTGGGCCGATGAGCAGATCAAGAGCCGCCAATTGCGTGGCATACGGGTGGAATCGTTGGATAGCGGCCGCCCTGAAATGAGCCAGACGCTTGAGCGGGCAGAAAAATTTCTCAATCTGGTGGCGCTGTTGGCCGCCATGCTTAGTGCGGTGGCAGTAGCCCTGGCCGCGCGTGGCTTTGCCAGCCGACACCTGGACGATTGCGCCATGCTGCGTGTACTCGGCCTGGGACAGGCGGCCATTGCCTGGAGCTATGCGATTGAATTTGCCCTGGTGGGTTTGGCTGCCAGCGTGCTGGGCGTGGCCCTGGGATTTGGCGTGCATCTGGTGATGGTCGGCCTTTTAGCCGGTGTGGTGCAAACCTCCCTGCCGGCTGCCAGTGTCTGGCCGGTGCTGCTGGGACTGGGATCGGGATTCACCTTGCTCTTGGCCTTTGGCTTGCCACCGGTGCTGCAGCTTGCCCATGTGCCTGCCTTGCGCGTGTTGCGGCGCGAGTTGGGCGAGCTCAAGCCGGTGACCCTGGCTGTGCTGGCCCTGGGGGTTTGCGGCTTTGCTGCTTTGTTGCTGGTCGTCGGGCGCGACCTCAAGCTGGGTCTGATTGCGGTGGGTGGTTTTGCGGTGGCGATTTGCCTGTTTGCGCTTCTGGGTTGGCTGGGTGTTCTGGCCTTGCGCCGTCTCGTCAATGAAAACACTGCGCCGCGCTGGCTGGTGCTGGCCACGCGACAGCTGGCAGCCTACCCGGGCTATGCGGTGGTGCAGATCAGTGGACTGGCGGTGGGTTTGCTCGCGCTGGTGTTGCTGGTGCTGCTGCGCACGGATTTGATTGCCGGCTGGAAACAGTCCACACCAGCGGATGCGCCCAACCGCTTTGTCATCAATGTGCAGCCCGAGCAATCGGGCCCCTTCCAGCTGGCGCTCAAGTCTGCGGGTATAGCGCACTATGACTGGTATCCCATGATCCGTGGTCGTCTGGTCGCGATCAATGGCCGCGCGATCGGCCCGCAGGATTACATCGAAGACCGCGCGCGCCGCCTGGTCGACCGCGAGTTCAACCTGTCCTTCGACGACCAGCTGCCAGAACACAATGCCCTGGTTGCTGGCCAGTGGGTCGAGGAACAGGCGGGCACGGTCAGCATGGAAGTGGGTATTGCCAAAACCCTGGGTCTGAAACTGGGAGACAGCTTGCGTTTTGACATTGCAGGGCAGTCTCAGGAGGTGCGCATCACCTCGCTGCGGCAGGTCAACTGGGGCTCCATGCGAGCCAATTTCTTCGCGCTCTTTCCGGTCAGCCGCCTTGAAGGGGTGCCGGTCACCTGGATGAGCGCTTTTCGAGCGCCGGCCCAGCCCGGTTTTGACGCTGCGCTGGTGCGCCAGTTTCCCAATATCACCACGGTGGATATGGGCACCACCCTGGCTCAGGTCCAGCGCGTGCTCGATCAGGTCGTGCGAGCGGTGGAGTTGCTGTTCGCCTTCACCTTGGTAGCCGGGTTGACGGTGCTGCTGGCAGCGGTGGGGGCCACCCGTGAGGAACGGGTGCGTGATTACGCGGTCATGCGGGCAGTGGGGGCGCGCACCGACTTGTTGCGTCAGGTGCAGCGCGCGGAGATGGTGGGCGTGGGCCTGATGGCTGGCATTCTTGCCTCGGCGGCAGCTTCGGCGGTCGGCTGGGCGCTGGCGCGCTGGGTGTTCGGATTTGATTGGAGCCTGTCTCTCGTGGTGCCGGTGGCGGGCGCGCTTGCCGGGGCCTTGTTGGCGCTGCTGGGGGGATGGTGGAGCCTGCGCGAAGTCTTGCGACGGCCTGTGGTGGAAACCTTGCGCCGAGCTGCGCAGTAAGAAAGCAGAGCGACACAAATGTCCGAGCAAGCCGAGCCGACTCCGGCCAATATCTTTCTCTTGCTGGGCGGGGAGGAGCAGGTCAGGGCACTGGTGGACCGCTTCTACGATTTGATGGATCTGGAGCCCGCTTACCGGGCGCTTCGGGCGGTCCATGGCAGCGACCTGGCCCAGGCAAGGCAAAAGCTCTTCTGGTTTCTCTGTGGCTGGCTAGGCGGTCCCAACCATTACATCGAGCGCTTCGGTCATCCCCGCCTGCGCGCGCGCCACATGCCGTTCAAGATTGGTCTGGCTGAGCGCGACCAGTGGCTGGCCTGCATGGACCAGGCCATGGGCGAACTGGGTGTAGAGCAAGCGCTACGCGCCAAGCTGCGCGAAGCCTTTTTTGGCACAGCGGACTGGATGCGCAACACCCCTGGTTAAACTTTCAGGCTTACCCGATGGCCTCAGAGGATTTGCCTTCATACCTGTGACACATCATGACGGACGCTTTCGAGCTGCGCTTTGAGCGCGATGTACCCATCACCCCGGCGCAGCTATGGCGCGGCTGGACCGATCCGGCCACGCTGATGCAGTGGTTTTGTCCCCGTCCGTGGCAGGTGGTCGCGTGCGACATCGACCTGCAACCTGGCGGTCTGTTCCGAACCGTGATGCAGTCTCCCGAGGGTCAGCGCATGCCGCCCATGCCCGGCTGTTACCTGGTGGTGGAACCAGAACGCCGGCTGGTCTGGACCAACGCGCTGGGAGCTGCTTACCGCCCCAATCTTCTGCCCTCTGGCGAGGCGGGACCCCATTTTTTCTTTACGGCCGAGATCCGATTTGATCCCCTGCCCACTGGCGGCACACATTACAGCGCCAGGGTCTGGCATCCGGACCAGGCTGCTTGCCAGGCACATGCCGACATGGGTTTCGAGCAAGGCTGGGGCCTGGCGCTGGACCAGCTGGTGGCCCTGATGCAAGCAGATCGCCCTCGCTGAGATTCGGCCCGGGCAACAGCGTTCATCACGCCATCCTTCGCGCCACCAATCACCCAGCTTGCACCAGCAGCAGCACCAGCGCGCCGGCGCCGCCATCGGCAGGACGGGCCTGCACAAAAGCCAGCACCTCCTTTTTCTGCACCAGCCAGCTGTGCACCCGGTTTTTCAGCACCGGTGTCTTGCCGGGCGAGCCGTGGCCCTTGCCGTGTACCACCCGCACGCAGCGCAGGCCTTCGCGGTGCGCCTTGCGGATGAACTGCGCTAGCGCGTTGCGCGCATCATCGGTGCGCAGGCCGTGCAGGTCGATCTCGCGCTGGATTTTCCAGTCACCCCGGCGCAGTTTGCGGGTCACGTCCGGGCCTATTCCCGGACGGCGAAAGCTCAGATGCTCATCGATGTCGAGCAAGGTGCTGACATCAAACTCGTCGCTGATCGCTTCCTGCAACACTGCCTGCTCATCGCGGTGGTGCTGCATGGCCACCGGGGCCGGGGGTTTTTGCTTGAGTTGCACCGTGGCATTCGGCGTCATGGGCTGCACCGTGCCCACAGCCCTGGTGAACATTTCCTTGTCCGACTGGGCCCGGCGCGCTTGCGCTGCAGCCTCTGCCTGGCGTTGTGCCGCCAAACGCTCCTGCGCCTCGATCTCCTGCTTGACCTGTTTGAGGTCCGCCAGGCTGCCGACTTTCCTGCTCATATCAACCCCTGTTCAGCCATGGACAGGGACTGTCCAGTGCCAATAATGATGTGGTCAATCACCCTGATATCCACCAGCGACAAGGCAGACTGGAGGGCCTGGGTCAGCGCAGTATCGGCGCGGGAAGCTTGCACTGTGCCGCTGGGGTGGTTGTGGGCCAGCACCACAGCGCTGGCATGGTGATGCAGCGCGCGCAGCACCACTTCGCGCGGATAGACCGAAGTCTGGGTCAGGGTGCCACGAAACAATTCCTCCAGCGCCAGCATGCGGTGCTGGCTGTCCAGAAAAAGCACAGCGAAGACCTCATGCTTTTTGGCGCCAAGGTGCAGCTGAAGATAGTCTTTCACCGCCTGCGGGTGGTCAAAAGCCGGACGTTCTTTCAATTGCTCGGCCAGTGCGCGGCGAGCCAGCTCCAGCACCGCCAACAACTCAGCCCGCTTGGCTGGACCCAGACCCTTGATCGCTTCCAGGTCGCGCGAGCTGGCATGCAGTAGGCCAGCGAGTCCACCAAATTGATCCAGCAGTTCCTGACCCATTTGCAAGACCCCCTTGCCAGGCAGGCCTGTGCGCAACAGCAGGGCCAGCAGCTCGGCATCGCTCAATGCGCCAGCACCACGAGCCAGCAGCTTTTCGCGCGGTTGAGCATCCACAGGCAGGTCTTTGAGTGTCATTGGGGCAGCCGGCAGCAAGGTTTCTACAATGGAGGCCAGTTTATCGGGACTTGCATGACCTCCACCCTTGCCCGCGTTCAGGCGGGCTCCTTTCTCACACTGCACTATCGCCTGTCCGGTCCGGCTGGCGATGTCATCAACACCTTTGGTGGCCAGCCCGCCACCCTGTCGCTGGGGTCGGGTGAGCTGTCGCCGGCCCTAGAGGCTGCGCTGATCGGACTGGAGGAGGGCGCGCATGCCACGCTGACCTTGCCCGCGGGCGAGGCTTACGGCGAGCGCAACCCAGCCATGCAGCAATGGCTCTCACGTCAAGAGTTGCGTGAACTGGGCAATCCTGATGAGGACTACCAGGTCGGCGATATGCTGTACTTCCCCACCCCCGACCGTAAGGGCCAGTTTGGCGGGGTGATCCTTCAATTGACCGACCTTGCAGTGCTTTTCGATTTCAACCATCCGCTGGCGGGCCAGCCGGTGACTTTCGAAGTACATCTGATCGGGGTGCTATGAGTCAGCGCGACGACAAGGCCAACATGAGCGCCGCCGGCCTGTCCCAAGGCGCGAGGGCTCCCTCGGGGGGCAGCGAAGACACCACAGTGATGAACAAGGGGGCGGACATTGTTCTGGCCGAGCCGCGCGGCTTTTGTGCCGGGGTCGATCGGGCGATCGAGATCGTCGAGCGCGCGCTGCAAAAGTTTGGCCGCCCAATTTATGTGCGCCATGAGATCGTGCACAACACCTATGTGGTCAACGACCTCAAGGCCAAGGG
>JAFMJA010000079.1 GCA_017853735.1 Burkholderiaceae bacterium
GGGTGCTCAATGGCACCAAGATGTTCATCACCAACGGGGTGCATGCCGACCTGTATTTCGTTGCCGCCAAGACCGGGACTGCCGCGCGCGACACCACCATGTTCATCGTCGAAAAGGGCACGCCAGGTTTCAGTGTGGGTCGAGCGCTCAATAAATCGGGCTGGCTGTGCTCGGACACGGCCGAACTGGTGTTTGAAAATGTGCGTATTCCAGCTGCCAATGTGCTGGGTGAGGTGGGCAAGGGTTTTTATTCGGTGATGAAAAATTTTCAGACCGAGCGGATTGCACTGGGGGCAATGGCCGTCGGCCACTGCCAGCAAGCCCTGCAGCGCACCCTGGACTATGTGCGCCAGCGCCAGGCTTTTGGCGCACCCTTGTGGGAAAAGCAGACCATTCGCCAGCGCATTGCCATGCTCGATGCCAAGGTGCGTGCAGCACGCTCCTTCATGTACCACTGCGCCTGGTCGGTGACCCAGGGCCAGGACATTGTGCAGGAGGTGTCGATGCTCAAGGCGCTGACTGGCGAGCTGGTCAATGAAGTGGTGCAGACCTGCCAGCAGTTCCATGGCGGCATGGGCTATATCCGCGAAACTGCGGTCGAGCGACTCTGGCGCGATGCCCGCATCCTGGCTATTGGTGGCGGCGCCACCGAAGTCATGCTGGAAGAAGTGGCCAAGCGCTATTGAACCGACACCCGGAACACAGGAAGTTTTCATGTCTGTCATCGATCTGCGTCGACCCTCGGCCCATGTGGCCGAGGTCTGGCTCAACCGGCCCGAAGTGCGCAACGCATTCAATGATGAGGTGATCGCCGAACTCACCAAGGCCTTTGCGGCGCTGTCCCAGGAAGCTTCCCTGCGTGTGGTGGTGCTGGCTGGGCATGGCAAGGCTTTCTGTGCCGGCGCCGACCTGAACTGGATGCGCGCCATGGCGGGCTACGATTGGGAACAAAACCGGGCCGATGCGCAAAAACTGGCTGACATGTTGTGGACCCTGGATCAGTGCCCGGTGCCTGTCATCGGACGAGTCCATGGTGATTGCTATGCAGGCGGTATGGGGCTGGCGGCGGTGTGCGATGTGCTGGTAGCCAGTGACAATGTCAATTTTTGCCTGTCCGAGGCGCGCCTGGGTTTGCTGCCAGCCACCATTTCGCCCTATGTGTTGCGTGCCATGGGCGAGCAGGCCGCGCGTCGCTGGTTTGTCACCGCTGAGCGCTTCAGTGCCGCGCAGGCCCATGCCATGGGGCTGGTGCATGAATTGTGTGCGTACGATCAGCTCGATGCACAGGTGCAAGGCCTGGTGGATGTGCTGGTGGCGAATGGCCCGGCCGCGGTGCGGGCCTGCAAGCAGCTGGCGCGCGATGTGGCCGGCCAAGCCATTGACGAGTCGCTACGCAGTGAGACCGCCCGTCGTATTGCCGATATCCGCGCCAGCGACGAGGGCCGGGAGGGTGTGGCCTCATTTTTAGGCAAGCGACCGCCGAACTGGCTGGTCTGAGCGCCGGCCCGATTGCCACACCATGGATCTTTGGGCATCCTTGCTGCAACTGCTGCACAGTCTGGGCTTTCGGGTTGAGGTTGATGCTGCGCAACGGGTGGGCCAGCTTGCAGGTCAGCTGGAAACAGCCCACCTCATGGCGCTGGCTGCGGCACTGGGCTGGGCAAGCGGCTTGCGGCTGTATGCGGCAGTGTTTCTGACCGGCATGGCCGGAGCCACTGGCCTGTTGGCCCTGCCGCCTGGCCTGCAGGTGCTGCAGCATCCGGCGCTGCTCGCTGCCAGTGGCGCTCTGCTGTTTGTCGAATTCTTTGTCGACAAGATTCCAGGCCTCGATTCCTTATGGGACATGACCCAAAGCGTGTTCCGTATCCCCGCAGGCGCTGCGCTGGCCGCAGCGGTGTTTGGTGCTGACAATGCCACCATGGCTGTGCTCGCAGCCTTGCTCGGGGGTACCCTGGCAGCCAGCAGCCAGGCCGCCAAGACGACAACCCGCGCGGCCATCAACACCTCACCAGAACCTTTTTCCAATGTGCTCGCCAGCGTGGTGGAGGACTCGGTTGTGGTCGCTGCGCTATGGTTGGCGGTAAAGCTCCCGCTTCTGTTTGGTGTGCTGCTGGCGATCACAGTGGTGCTGCTCGCAGCACTGACCTGGCAGTTGTTCAGATTCCTGCGCACTGCACTGCGCCGCCTGTCGGCTTTCTTTACTGCAAGGACAGGATCCGCATGATGTTCAAGAAAATCCTGATTGCCAACCGCGGCGAGATTGCCTGCCGGGTTGCCGCCACTGCGCGTCGCCTGGGCATCAGGACGGTGGCGGTCTATTCCGAGGTGGATGCAGGGGCCAAGCATGTGGCCCTGTGCGATGAGGCGGTGGCCATTGGTGGCCAGGCTGCGGCCGAGAGCTATCTGCGCTGGGAGCGCATCATCGAGGCAGCCTGCGCCAGCGGTGCCCAGGCGATCCACCCAGGCTACGGTTTTCTGAGCGAAAACGAGGCCTTCGCCAGTGCCTGTGCGCAAGCCGGCCTGGTTTTTGTCGGGCCGCCTGCCACAGCCATCCGGGCCATGGGCTTGAAGGCTGAATCCAAGCGGCTGATGGCGCTGGCCAATGTGCCGCTGGTGCCGGGCTATCACGGCGACGATCAGGACCCTCATTTGTTGCTGCATGAGGCCAATCGGATTGGCTATCCGGTGCTGATCAAGGCCAGCGCGGGCGGTGGCGGCAAGGGCATGCGGGTGGTGCAGCGGCAGGAAGAGTTTGCCCAGGCGCTGGCGTCCTGCCAGCGCGAAGCACAGAGCAGCTTTGCTGATGCCGCGGTGCTGATCGAAAAATATGTGCAGCGACCGCGCCATATTGAAATCCAGGTTTTTGGCGATTCCCTGGGCAATTTTGTCTATCTGTTTGAGCGTGATTGCTCGGTGCAGCGGCGCCACCAGAAGGTGCTTGAGGAGGCGCCAGCGCCTGGCCTGAGTGAAGAGTTGCGCCAGCAGATCGGTCTGACGGCCCTGGAGGCCGCGCGAGCGGTGGGCTATGTGGGCGCGGGCACGGTGGAGTTCATCGTCGAGCAGCCTGACGAAGGTGGCATGCGCTTTTATTTCATGGAAATGAATACGCGGCTGCAGGTAGAGCATCCGGTGACCGAAGCCATCACCGGCCTGGATCTGGTGGAATGGCAATTGCGCGTGGCCGCTGGCGAGCCCCTGCCCCTGAAGCAGGACCAACTCAAGCGGCATGGCCATGCGATCGAGGCGCGCATCTGCGCCGAGAACCCGGACAAGCAGTTTCTGCCCGCCACCGGCACCTTGCGAACCTATGAGTTGCCAGCCATCAGCGAGTTTTCTCCAAGTGCGCTGCGGGTCGATTCGGGGGTGCGCCAGGGCGATGCCATCAGCCCGTTTTACGACTCCATGGTGGCCAAGCTGATAGTCCATGCCGACACCCGCGAGCAGGCCCTGGCCCGCCTGGACGCCGCCCTGGCCGCCACACGCATCGTGGGATTGCCCACCAATGTGCAGTTTCTGCGGCATGTGGTGCAAAGCCAGTCCTTTGCCCAGGCCAACCTGGACACTGCCCTGATCACCCGTGAGGCCACCGTGCTGTTCGAGCAGGAGCGTGTTGGCCTGAATTTGGCTGCGGCAGCGGTGGTGGCGCATACCTTGCTGGCCGAGCAGTCGATGCAAAAAAATCAGGCCTGGAACGAACCTTGGGCGCAGCGTGATGGCTGGCGCATGTTTGGCCAGGCGCACCGTCACTTCGATCTTGAATTCCACGGCCAGCGCCAGACAGCGCTGCTGCACTACGGGCACGATGGGGCGCTTGACCTGCAGGTGGGTTCAAGCACTTCAGCCTTGCATTTTTCTGCGCGAGCCGATGGCATTGCGCTGGACTTTGCAGACCATCGCCTGTGTGTGCAGGTGATCTGCCAGGGTGAGCTGGCCCATGTGTTCACCCCACAGGGAGCGACCCAGATCACCCTGCTGGATGCCCTGTCCCATGCTGGTGAGGCGCTGGTGGAGACGGGCAACCTGGCCGCCCCCATGCCGGGCAAGCTGGTGACCTTTCATGTTCGGCCCGGAGACACCGTGCGCCAGGGACAGGTGCTGGCTGTCATGGAGGCCATGAAGATGGAGCACACCATTTCGGCACCCGCCGATGGCGAGGTGGCTGAGCTCTTGTATGCGCCGGGCGACCAGGTTCCCGAAGGTGCAATGCTGCTGACCCTCAAGACCTGAATCGGATTTGCATCAAGGCCATGCGCATCACTTTCTGCTGTACCGATACCAAGGCTGAGCCCTGGCTGCAGGGCTTGCGCGCTGCCTTGCCCCACGCCGAAGTTGCCAATTGGACGCCGGGTGACGGCCCGGCAGATTACGCCATTGTGTGGGCGCCACCCCAGCAATTTATCGACGAGCAAACCCGGCTGCGTGCCCTGTTCAATATTGGGGCGGGCGTTGACGCCTTGCTGCAACTGAAGATTGCACCGGGCACCACCATCGTCAGGCTGGATGACGCCGGCATGTCAGTGCAGATGGCTGACTATGTTTGTCATGCGCTGATCCGGCATTTCCGCGAATTTGATGGTTATGCATCCGATGTGGCCAATGGCAAATGGTCCTACCGGCGGCCACGCCTGCGCAGCGACTTTCCTGTGGGCATCATGGGCCTGGGTGTGCTGGGGCAAAGGGTGGCCCAGGCGGTGCAGCAATTTGATTTTCCGGTGCTGGGCTGGAGCCGTTCGCCAAAACAGCTCCAGGGGCTACGCACCTACTGTGGATCGGGGGAGCTACCGGCGTTTCTGTCAGCCAGCCGGGTGCTGGTCTGCCTATTGCCACTGACCGATGAAACACAGAATATCTTGCGCCATGAAACCCTGTCCCAGTTGCAGCCGGGTGGCTACCTGATCAATGTGGCGCGGGGCGGCCATCTGGTGGAAGAAGACCTGATTACCCTGCTCGACAGTGGCCACCTGGCTGGCGCTATGCTGGACGTATTTCGCCAGGAGCCCTTGCCCCCGGGGCATGCTTTCTGGACGCATCCCAAGATCAGCATGACCCCCCACACTGCTGCGCGTACCCTGCGTGCTGAAAGCATTGCCCAGATCGTGCAAAAGATCGGTGCGCTGCAGCGGGGCGAACCGATTGCGGGGGTGGTGAATTGGCAGAAAGGGTATTGAGATGGGTTTCCCCGGACGCGTCCAGTTGATCGATGTCGGCCCACGCGACGGCTTGCAGAACGAAAAGCAGCCGGTGCCCGCTGCGGTCAAGATCGAGCTGGTGCAGCGCTTGCAAGCAGCGGGACTGACCGAGATCGAGGTCACCAGCTTTGTCAGCCCCAAGTGGGTGCCGCAGATGGCCGATGCCGCCGATGTGATGGCCGGCATCGAGCGGCGATCGTCGGTGAAGTACTCGGTGCTGGTCCCCAATATGAGGGGCTGGGATGGCGCGGTGCGGTCTCAGCCTGACGAGATTGTGGTTTTCGGAGCGGCCAGCGAACTGTTCAGCCAGAAAAACATCAATTGTTCGGTGGCTGAAAGCATTGAGCGCTTTGCGCCAGTGGTGGCAGCCGCTCGTGCAGCCAAGGTGCGGGTGCGCGGCGCGATTTCCTGCGCCATGGCCTGCCCCTACGAGGGGACTGTGGCGCCGGAGCGGGTGCAACTGGTGGCGCGGCTGATGAAAGAGATTGGTGTTCAGCGGGTGGATGTGGCCGACACCATTGGAGCGGCCACCCCTCGCCAGACCCAGCTGGCGCTGGAAGCGGCGCTGGCGCACTACAGCCTGGATGAAGTGTCAGGCCATTTTCATGACACCTATGGCCAGGCACTGGCCAATACCTATGCGGCCCTGGAGTTGGGCGTCTGGAATTTCCAGTCCTCGGTGGCCGGACTGGGTGGCTGCCCCTATGCCAAGGGCGCAACCGGCAATGTGGCGACCGAAGATGTGGTGTATCTGCTGCAGGGCCTGGGCATCGAGACCGGGATCGATCTGGAGCGCCTGGTCGATGCAGGACAGTACATCAGCGCTTTTCTGGGACGTGAACCCAATTCACGCGCCGCCAAGGCGCTGATCAACCGGCGAGCATGAAAGTATGCAGATGAGGATCGACTGGGCAGCGCGCGCTGCAGAGGCACAGGGCCAGCACCACAATGTGCCCTCGCCCTGCCTGTCGGTCTGCATCATGGACCCAAACAATGGCATGTGCACGGGCTGCTGGCGTACCCTAGATGAAATTGCCGCCTGGTCCACCCTGGATGAGGCCGGCAAGCGTTCCATCTGGCGCTTGATTGCAGAGCGCGCCGCTGTTCGAGGAGAGCAAGCTTGAAACACATCATTTTTTATCTGGATTTCATTTCGCCTTATTCCTATCTGGCTTTCGAAAAATTGCCACAAACCCTGATGGGCTTGAGCTATTCGGTGACCTACCGTCCGGTGCTTCTGGGGGCGTTGTTGCGTCATCACGGTCTGATGGGCCCTGCCGAAGTGCCTGCCAAAAGAGAGTGGACTTACCGTCATGTGCAGTGGCTGGGCCATCAGCAGGGCGTGCCGCTGGAGATGCCCAAGGCGCACCCCTTCAATCCCTTACCGCTGCTGCGTCTGGCCATCGCCAGCGCCGATGGGGGAGATCCCAGCCGTTATGTTTGCGAGACCTTGCTGCACCATGTCTGGCGGACCGGGGCAGATGTGTTGGATCCCCAGCGCATGCAGGCCTTGCGCGATCAGCTGGCACCGTCGCTGGATCCGGATGATGCAGCGGTCAAGTCCCGTCTGCGAGAAAACACCGATGAAGCCCTGGGCCTGGGTGTTTTTGGCGTTCCCGCCATGGTGGTGGATGGCCGAATGTTCTGGGGATTCGACAGCCTGGAGATGTTGCGCGCCTACCTCGATGGCCAAGACTGGTTCGAAGGCAATGGCTGGCATGCCGCCAGTCAGCGCCCGTCTGGGCTGGACTCCCGCTGACCTGGCGGTCTCGATCGGTCTGACAGCCCTTCATCCTGGCAGGGCTTGCTGGGCTGCCTACAATCTTTGGCCTGAACTGAAAGACCGTATCCATGACCCAGGGGATCATCCGCATCCGCGGCGCTCGCCAGCACAATCTCAAAAACCTCGACCTTGACCTGCGTACCGGCGAATTGACGGTGGTCACTGGACCGAGTGGTTCGGGCAAGTCCAGCCTGGTGTTTGACACCCTCTACGCCGAGGGCCAGCGGCGCTATGTCGAGACTTTCAGCGCCTATGCGCGCCAATTTCTGGACCGCATGGACAAACCGGCGGTGGACAAGGTCGAGGGCGTGCCACCCGCGATTGCGATCGATCAGACCAACCCGGTGCGATCCTCACGCTCCACGGTGGGCACGATGACCGAGCTGAATGATCACCTCAAGCTGCTGTTTGCCCGTGCCGGACAACTTTTTGACCGGCTGACCGCTTTGCCGGTGCGGCATGACAATGCCGACAGCATTTATGCCGAGCTGCTGGCACGCACCCAGCTTGGCGCAGCCAGCACCGCTGGCGAGGGGGAGTCTTCCGAGCCACGCCTGGTACTGACCTTTCCGGTGGAGCTGCCTGCGGGCACCAGCCGTGAGGAGATCGAACAATGGCTGTCCTCTAGTGGCTTTACCAGGGTACAGGCCGAACGTGAGGTCAGCACGCCCAAGGGACCCAGGGTGCTGCTGGATGTGAGCGTCGACCGCTTTCGCCTGTCTTCTGTCGAGCGAGCCCGGGCGATCGAGGCGATCGAGCTGGCGCTCAAGCGTGGCAGTGGGCTGCTCAATGTGTATTGCCTGACGCTGGCTGCAGAGCCCGAGATCTGGCGCTTCTCCACCGGCTTGCATTGCCCGGACAGCGAGCAACGCTACACCGATCCAATTCCGTCGATGTTTTCCTTCAATTCAGCGGTTGGCGCCTGTGAGGCATGCCGCGGCTTTGGTCGGGTGATTGGTGTTGACTATGGCCTGGTCATTCCCAACGACAAACTCACCCTGCGCGCGGGCGCGATCAAGCCCATGCAGACGCCCGCCTGGGCCGAATGCCAGGCTGACCTGATGCGCCATGCCGAGGCCGCCGGGATCCCGCGCGACACCGCCTGGAACAAGCTGTCCGCGGAGCACCAAGACTGGGTCATCCATGGTTCGCCCCACTGGAAAGGTAAGTGGAACCAGCAGTGGTACGGCGTCAAACGCTTCTTTGAGTACCTGGAGACCAAGTCCTACAAGATGCATATCCGGGTGCTGCTCTCCAAGTACCGTAGCTACACACCTTGCGAAACCTGCCACGGTGCGCGCCTGAAGACCGAAAGCCTGCTCTGGCGCATCGGCTCCAAGGAGGACGCCGACAAAGTGCTGGCGCCTTCGCAGCGCTTCATGCCCGCGGGTGTGACATGGAGCCGGGCGCAACTGGAATCCCTGCCTGGCCTGTGCCTGCATGACCTGATGCTGATGCCCCTGGAGCGGGTAAGAAATTATTTTGATCGGCTGCAGGACGGGTTGATGCAGGCACCTGGCTCTTTGGAGCAGGCACAGAAATCGTCAGCCCCGCCAAGCCGAGCGGCGCCGGTGCTCCAGGAAGCTGAAGCCAAAGCCCTGCAGCTGCTGTTTGAAGAAATCAGGACCCGCTTGCGCTATCTGTGCGATGTTGGCATTGGCTACCTCACTCTGGACAGGCAGAGCCGCACCCTGTCGGGCGGTGAAGTTCAGCGCATCAACCTGACCACCGCCCTGGGAACCTCACTGGTCAATACCCTGTTTGTGCTGGATGAGCCCAGCATCGGCCTGCATCCGCGTGACATGCACCGCATCATCGAAGCGATGCAGCGCCTGCGTGACGCGGGCAACACGCTGGTGGTGGTCGAGCATGACCCGGCGGTCATGTTTGCGGCCGACCGCATGATTGACATGGGGCCCGGGCCGGGGGAGCGCGGCGGACAGATCGTTTTTGATGGCAGCACCGAGGATCTCAGGCAGGCCGATACCCTCACCGGCGCCTACCTGGGTGCCCGCAAGCAGGTGGGCATGGGCTTCAAGCGCATGGTGGCGCCCAGCACGCCGCGCCTGATCCTGGAAGGCGTGCGCGAGCACAACCTGAGAAATATCGCTGTCGAGATACCGCTGGGGCGCCTGGTGTGCCTGACCGGCGTGTCGGGTTCGGGCAAGTCCACCCTGATCCAGGATGTTCTGGCTCCGGCCTTGATGCGCCACTTCGGCCGGTCGACCGAAGCCCCGGGTGCTTTTGAGCGTTTGCTGGGCGCCGAGCAGCTGGCGGATGTGGTGTTTGTGGACCAGTCACCGATTGGCAAGACTGCGCGTTCCAATCCGGTGAGCTATGTGGGCGCCTGGGACACCGTGCGCGAAATTTTCGCCAATGCGCCATTGGCAAAACAGCGTGGCTACACCGCTTCCAAGTTCAGCGCCAATAGCGGCGATGGTCGCTGTCCGAGCTGTGGTGGCTCGGGGTTTGAGCATGTCGAGATGCAGTTTCTGAGCGATGTTTACCTGCGCTGCCCGGACTGTGACGGCCAGCGTTTCAGGCCAGAGATTCTCGAGGTCAAGATCGAGCGCGGTGGACGCTTTTTGAATGTCGCCGATGTGCTGGCGCTGACAGTGAGCGAGGCCATCGATCTGTTTGCCCGTGATCGGGAAGTCCTGCGCGCCTTGCAGCCCATCCTGGAGGTGGGGCTGGAGTATGTGCGCCTGGGCCAGCCGGTGCCCACACTCTCGGGCGGCGAAGCGCAAAGGCTCAAGCTCGCTGGATTCCTGGCCGAAGCGGCCAAAAGCGCGAGCAGCAGCCGGCAAACCCTGGCCCGCAAAGGAACCCTGTTCCTCTTTGACGAGCCCACCACCGGCCTGCATTTTGATGACATCGCCAAACTCATGCGTGCCTTGCGCAAGCTGCTCGATGCCGGCCACTCGCTGCTGGTGATCGAGCATAACCTGGATGTGATGCGGGCCAGCGACTGGCTGATCGATCTGGGACCAGAAGGCGGCGAGCAAGGGGGACAGGTGGTGGCGGTGGGCACACCCGAAGAGCTGCGTCAACATCCATCTAGTCACACCGGTCGTGCCCTGCGCGAGTATGCGCTGGCCATGGGCGAGGCCTTGCAGGCGCAGGAGGGGGCAGCCCGTTTGCTGGCGCCGATTGGGTTGCCCGCTGCCAAGCCGGCTCGTACGCGTATTGCGGCAAGTCAGGACATTCAGATCATCCATGCCAAGGAGCACAACC
>JAFMJA010000080.1 GCA_017853735.1 Burkholderiaceae bacterium
GCCCAAATCCTCCCGCGCAGTGGTGCTCACCCCGCCAACCGTCGATGGCCGGGATAGGACTGGGATTGACCGATCATCCAGATCAGAAACTGCTGAAGGCTCAGGCTTGCGACAAGGCCTGATAGGGTAAATTCCTGCCATTCCAATTGACGCAAAGCCCTGTCACCGGGGTCATCCATATGAGCAAGATCTCCTCCCTGCCACGCAGACGCATGATGGCCGGCATTGTTGCTGCGGCTGGCGGCATGGGCGCTGGATTGGCCGGACAGTCCGCGGCCGCCAAGGAAGCCGCCTCTGCCGAGGGCACCCCGCACAAGGTGGTTTATCAGATCAATCGCGCCGAGCCCGAGTACCAGCTGGCCATTCTCAACTCGATCAGCGCCATGCTGAAAAAATATGTCGATGATGTGAGTATTTCGGTGGTGGTCTGGGGGCCAGGCATCCATTTGCTGGCCAAAAAGCCCGGGCGGCCGGTGCCCAAGACACACCAGCAACGTGTTCGTGGCATGAGCGAATCCTACGGCATCGAATTTGTCGCCTGTGGCAACACCATGCATTCCCTAGGCTGGGAAAAACAAGACCTGCTTGATTTTGTCCAGGTTGAAGATGTAGGCGCCTCCTCGGTCATGGAACGGCAGGAAAAGGGCTACGCCTATATCGCCTGGTGAGACCTCCCACTCGCAGGCGCTCTCACACCCCGGCCAGCACCCGCAAATGCGCTTCCACACTGCGTCCTAGCGCACTCAGGTTGTAGCCGCCCTCCAGGCTGGAGACGATCCGGCCCTTGGCATGGCGCTGTGCGACAGCTTTCAGCTGTTCAGTGATCCAGGCGTAGTCCGCTTCAACCAGGCCCAACTGGCCAAGCTCGTCCTCGCGGTGGGCGTCAAAGCCAGCGCTGATCAGGATCAGTTCCGGCCGGTGCGCCTCCAACCTGGGCAGCCACAGGTCACGCACCAGCTCACGAACCGCAGCGCCCTTGGTATAGGCTGGCACGGGCACATTGACCAGGTTGTCGGCGTCCGAGCGAGATCCGCCATGCGGATAGAAAGGATGTTGGTAAAAACTGGCCATCAGGATGCGCTGATCCCCGGCCACAATGTCTTCAGTGCCATTGCCATGATGCACATCAAAGTCCACGATGGCCACCCGCGACAGGCCATGTCTTTCCAACGCATACTTCGCCGCCAGCGCCACATGGTTGATAAAGCAAAAACCCATCACCTTATCGCGACACGCATGATGGCCCGGAGGTCTCACCGCACAAAAGGCGTTTTCAAGCTCACCCGCCATCACCGCATCGGTGGCAGCCATGGCCGCACCCGCCCCGCGCAACATGGCCTGCCAGGTATGGGAGTTCATCGCGGTATCGGGGTCGATCTGGGCGTAAGCTGGCCCACCCGCTGCCATGTCTTCCAGCAGGCGCATGGTTTGTCCGCGCAAGGCATCCACATGGCGGCGGGTATGCGCCAGCTCGATTTCATCCAGCGAAGCCATCGGGGCTTCGATTCGCGTCAGGGCATCGCCAACCCCGCTGACCAGCAGCCGATCCTCGATCGCGTCAAGTCGCTCAGGGCACTCGGGATGTCCTGCTCCCATCTCGTGTCGATGACAGTCCTGGTGATAGTAGTAACCCGTCTTGCTCACGATGCCAACAACTTGCTTGATTTCAGTTAAGGTTGCCTCATGGATGCGAAAAACACCCTTCAGTCATTGCTCGATCAGCTTAACAGAGTGATCGTCGGTAAACCAGAGCAGGTTTTTGACTGTGTCACCTGCCTATTGGCTGGGGGGCATCTGTTGATCGAGGATGTACCGGGTGTGGGCAAGACCACCCTGGCCCACGCGCTGGCGCGCACTCTGGGCCTGCAATTTGCCCGCGTCCAGTTCACCTCTGACCTGATGCCCAGTGATGTGACAGGTGTCTCGGTTTATGAGCGCAGCCAGGAAAGCTTTGTCTTTCACCCTGGGCCGATCTTTGCCCAGGTACTCCTGGCCGACGAAATCAACCGCGCCAGCCCCAAGACCCAAAGTGCCCTGCTGGAGGCCATGGAAGAGCGCCAAGTCACTGTTGAAGGGCAGTCGCATCCGCTGCCCAAGCCTTTTTATGTCATTGCCACCCAGAACCCGCACGACCAATCCGGAACCCATGCCCTGCCGGCATCGCAAATTGACCGCTTTCTGATGTGTATCTCGCTGGGCCATCCGGATCGTGCTGCCGAGCGGGAATTGCTGATTAGCCATACGCGCCGATCGCTCATGGAGAGCCTGCCTGGCCTGCTGACCTTGGAGCAACTTCTGGCCCTGCAACAACAGGTGCTGGCCGTTCACACCGCCGGGCCGCTGCTGGACTATCTGCAGGATCTGCTGGCTGCCAGCCGCGACGGGCGCTGGTTTGTCCAGGGACTATCGCCACGGGCCGGGCTGGCTGTCTTGCATGCATCACGGGCTCACGCTTTCATGCACGGACGCGACTTTGTCTCACCGGATGATTTGCGCGCCATCCTGCCGCAGACCACTGCCCACCGCCTGACTCCGGTCGCTAGCGCGGGTCGGGGGCCGGCTGAGCAGGTGCGCGCCATGATGGATGCAGTCGCGCTGGCCTAGGGCGTGAGGGCTTGCAAGCCATGGGCATCCCCAGCTCCTTGCTCAAGATCTGGCAGCCCTCTGTAGCCAGCTTGAGGGAACGCTGGCTTCGTTGGCAAGGGTCGCGCTCGCCCCGGCAGGACACCCTGGAGCTGACCCACCGCAATGTCTATATCCTGCCCAGTGGGGCTGGATGGGTACTGGCAGGCACTTTGCTGGTGCTGCTCTTGGCTTCCATCAATTACCAGCTGAGCCTGGGCTATATGCTGACCTTTTTTGTGGCGGGCAGTGCTTTGGCCAGCATCTCCAGCTGTCACGCCAACCTGCGCGGTCTGCGCATCAGCCTGCCGGCACCGCAAGCCCAGTTCTGTGGCAGTCCAGCTTATCTGAGCATCTTTCTGCTCAACCACGCGCAGTCGACACGCCATGGCCTATCCATTCACTTGCAAGGTCACCAGGACACGGTCAGCCTGGATGTGCCAGCGAACGGCCAGAGCGAAGTCCGCTTGGCCATGGTGCCCAAGCAGCGTGGCTGGCAAGTGATCCCACCCTTGCATCTGGAAACACGCTTTCCTCTGGGTGCATTTCGTGCCTGGGCCCTGTACTTTCCTGCTGCACGGGTGCTCTGCTACCCCACACCTGAATCCCATCCCCCGCCCCTGCCATGGATATCGCCTGTGAATTCAGGCTCGACTGGCCCACAGCTGGCCGCAACAGGGGATGAATGGGACGGCGTTCGACCCTACCGCCGCGGTGACGCCTTGCGCAGTGTGGTCTGGAAGAAAGTTGCCCACAGCGGAGAACTGGTGAGCCGCGACAGCACATCCCTGAGCCGCGGCAAGTTGTGGCTGGACCTGTCCCAGTGCAACAGCCTGACAAGAGAGCAAGGCTTGTCCCGTCTTTGCGCATGGGTGCTGCAAGCTGAGCACCAGGCGCTTGACTACGGGCTGCGCCTGCCCGGACTGCGCATTGACCCCGACCAGGGCAAGCCGCACATGGCGCGTTGCCTGAGGGCCCTGGCCTTATGTTGAACCAGTACAGCCGCTTGCCGCGTGACAGCCGCGACACCCTGTTTTTGCTGGCGGTCATCGCTTGTCTGATCGGGCCGCATTGGCCGCACCTGCCTGCCTGGTCCATTGTCTTTGGCGGGATAGTGCTGATCTGGCGCGCCTGGATGGCGCTGCGCGGCAAAAAGCTTCCATCCCGTTACTGGCTGCTGCTTTTGCTGGTGCTGGGAGTGGTGGCTACAGCCTGGACGTATCGGACCCTGCAGGGACAGGACGCAGGCGTGACGCTGTTGATTGTCTTGCTGACACTCAAAACCCTGGAATTGCGCGCAAGACGTGATGCCCTGGTGCTGTTCTTCCTGGGGTTTTTTGTGCTGCTCACGCAGTTCCTTTACTCCCAGTCCATGCAAGCTGCGTTCTTTGCCATGCTGGGCTTGTTTGGACTTCTGACTGGTCTGGTCAATAGCCATCTGCCAGTCGGCAAACCACCGTTGCGGCAAAGTGCAGGCATCGCCCTGCGCCTGCTCGCCCTGGGCACCCCGATGATGATTTTGTTGTTCCTGCTGTTTCCCCGCGTGGCGCCGCTCTGGGGACTGCCAGACAACGCCAACACCGGGCGCAGCGGTCTGAGCGCCAGCATGCGGGTGGGCAGCCTGGCAGAACTGGCCCTTGATGACAGCGTTGCCATGCGAGTTCGATTTCTCGACAGCCAGGCGTCGCCCCAAGCGCTGTATTTTCGTGGCCCGGTGTTGTCCAGTTTTGATGGGCGTGAGTGGACCGCCCTGCGGCCCAGCTTTCCCGCGCCGCTTCAGGTTTCCTCTGAGTTGGAAGTGAGGGGCCAACCCTTACGCTACGAGGCAACCCTTGAGCCATCTTCGCGTCCCTGGTTGATGTTGCTCGACGCTTCGCCAGATCCTCCTCAATCCAGCACCCTGACGACTGGCAAGCCACGCATGACCCAGGATCTGCAATGGGTATGGCCGACCCCAATTACCCAGGTGCTTCGCTACAGCGCCACCGCCTATCCCCAGTTTCGTCACGGACCTTCGCAAGCAGTTGTTGGGTTACAGGACTATTCAAGCCTGCCACCTGGTTACAACCCGCGCACCTACGAACTGGCCGCTACCTTGCTGGACAGAGCCAGGCAGCAAAACTCACCGCCAGTGGCCAGGGACCTGGTGAACATGGCCTTGTCCCAGCTGAAAAATGGCGGTTACCGCTACACCCTGGAGCCGGGTGTCTTTGGTCAACACAGTGCCGATGAATTCTGGTTTGACCGCAAGCAGGGCTTTTGCGAACACATCACGTCGGCCTTCGTGGTGCTGATGCGCGCCCTGGGAATCCCGGCGCGTGTCGTCACCGGCTATCAGGGTGGCGAATACAACCGCCTGGGCGGCTTTTGGGTGGTACGCCAACGTGATGCACACGCCTGGTCGGAGGTCTGGCTGGCCGGCGAGGGTTGGGTCAGGGTTGATCCTACCGCCGCACTGGCCCCAGGGCGCATCAACGCCTCTCAGAGCCTGGCAGCGCCTGTGGGCATGGTGGCGGCAGCCCTTGGCGCATTCACGCCCAACTTCAGGCTCCAGCTACGTTGGCTATGGGACGCCATGAACGACCAGTGGAATCAATGGGTGGTTTATTACACCCAAAACAGCCAGTTCCAGTTGCTGCGAGCCCTTGGTTTCAAGGAGCCGGACTGGCAGGTTCTGGGCTGGCTACTGACCTGCGCCGCCCTGGCAGCCCTTGCCTGGCAAGAATGGATGAACTGGAACAGAACCCGGCGGGACCCATGGTTGCGCCTGCTCGACCTGGCCCAGCAGAAACTGCGGCGGGCCGGCCTGGCCTTGCCCCCTCAGCCAAGCCCGCGTGAGATGGCCAATCTTCTGCTTCACTGGAAGCCATCGGACACGGCGGCCAGGGTGGACAATCAGCGGCAAGCAATTTACCGATGGCTGTTGCGCCTGGAGGCACAGCGCTACGCGCCAGCCGATGATCAAAACCGCCACCGCATGCTCATGCAACTGCTTCAAGAATCCAGACAACTGAATTGGCCCCAGTGACTATCCGCTACTTATCTATTCACCACCTTTTAGTAGCCTTGCTGTTAGGGGTGTCGGGGCTTTCGCAAGCCCAGCCTTCTGCGCCCCTTCAACAAGGGGCTGGCCCGGCCTACGCCCAAAACCCGCAAGCCATGGCCTTGGCCGACCAGATTGCCACGCGACAGAAACTGGACCGCAACTGGGTACGTCGTGCCATCGGGCAGGCTCGTTACCAAGCTCAGGTGGTCAAGCTGATGACGCCATTGCCCGTAGGCACGCCGAAAAATTGGCGCGCTTATCGCGAACGCTTCATCGAGCCGCGGCGGATATCTCAGGGGATTGCTTTCTGGCGAGCCCAGCGCGAGACTCTGGCGCGTGCCGAACAAGCTTTTGGTGTACCAGCCTGGCTGATCGTCAGCATCCTGGGCGTGGAAACCCTGTACGGCCAGCATACCGGTAATTTTCGTGCCCTGGACGCGTTGGCCACATTGGCGTTTGATTTTCCGATGGCCCATCCACGAGCAGCTGAACGCAGCCAGTATTTCCGTACCGAATTGGAGCAGTTGCTCGCGCTCAAGCACATGGGGCTGGATCCTTTGCGACTGAAAGGCAGCTTTGCCGGCGCCCTGGGCCTGCCACAATTCATGCCCTCAAGCTGGCAGCGCTTTGCAGTGGACTTTGACGGCGATGGCCGGATAGATTTGTTTCGCAGCACCGCAGATGTAATCGGGTCGGTTGCCAACTACTTCAAGATCTTCAACTGGCAAGCGGGCTTGCCAACCCACTTTGCAGTGCAGTTTGACCCCAGCCGGCTTGACCTGGAAGCCCTGCTGGCCCCTGACATCCTGCCCACATTTTCTGTGGCCAACTTCATTGCCCGTGGCGCCATACCCGAGGCCGCAGGGCAGGCCTACCCTGGCGCGCTGGCCTTGGTCGAGCTGCAAAACGGCGAGGAGACGCCCAGTTATGTCGCTGGCACCGATAATTTTTATGCCATCACCCGCTACAACTGGAGCAGCTACTACGCCATGGCAGTGATCGAACTCGGCCGGGAGATCGAGGCAGCCATTCGGCCCTGACCCGCTTCAGGTGGCGCTAGGGCACATGTTGCCAGTAACGCTTCACCAAATCCCGCTGGCAGCGCACCTGGGCAGGCAGGGATGATTGCCAATGAGCAGCCCCACAATGCACAGAGTCATACACCGCCACACCCTGCTCCCGGTAGCGCGCCATCACAATTGGGGCGGGGTGGCCAAAGCGATTGCGGTAACCCGCCTGCACCAATGCCAGATTTGGGGACACCGCCTCCAGAAAGGCCGGACTGCTGGAAGTTTTGCTGCCGTGGTGCGGTACCAGCAGCAAATCTGCCTTGAGCATCTGCCCTGAGTCGACCAAGCGGCTCTCCTGCGCCTGCTCAATATCACCGGTCAACAAGGCGCTGCCACCCTCACCCTGGATGCGCAGCACACAGGACAGCGCGTTGCTTCGTCGCGCATCGTCGTAGTCTTCGGGGCTGGGGTGCAGCACCTCGAATTGCACGCCATCCCAGACCCAGCGTTGGCCAGCCTCACACCGCCCAGCCTGATCGCGCTGTCGCAAGGGGTGCGCATCCTCCAGGGAGCTGAGCAAATGCACCTGAGGCTGCATATTGAAAACTGCAGCGGCCCCACCGGTATGGTCACTGTCGCGGTGGCTCAGCACCACCCTATCGAGTCGAACCGACAGCGCTCGCAGCAAAGGCAACAGAACCCGATGGCCAGCGTCACTTTCAAGCGAATAGCGGGGACCGGCGTCATACAACAGGGCATGGTTGGCGGTGAGCAGCAAAACCGCATTGCCCTGGCCAATATCGGCGGCAAGCAGGTCAAACTGGCCAGGCCCGGGGCGTGGTGCTGACCAGAGCAGCAAGGGCAGCAGCAGTGGCAGGCCCAGCAGGCGCAAAGACCATGGCAGCCGCATCGCCAGCATCAGGCCGCCCATCAGTCCGGCAGCACCTGCCCAGAGCGGAGCCTGCGGCAAAGACAGGGAAGCTGCTGGCAGGCTGGCCAGCAAGCCCAGAAACTGGGACAGGCCCTGCACCGCCCAGGCCGCCAGATCCCACAGCGGCGCCCACAAAACGCCCAGCATGGATAGGGGCGTCACCACCAGGGTGACCCAGGGAATGGCCAGCAGGTTGGCGAAAAATCCGGCCAGCGAGACCTGGCCAAAAAGGAGCAGGGTCATCGGCGCCAGTGCCAGGGTGAGCACCCCTTGCTCTCGCAACAAGTGCAGCAAGCCGGCCCAGGGAGCCGACCGCTTCGCCGAGGGCGTTCTGCGGTCGGTCAGAAAGAGCACGCTCACCGCCACAAAACTCAGCCAGAAGCCTGGCTGCAGCAAAGCCCAGGGGTCTGCAGCAGTGACCACGGTGGCAGCAAGCAGGCACATCAGCCACCACGGCCATTGCCGAGCGCTCAGTCGAAGCACCGTCGCAGTAGCCAGCATCAGCACCGTCCGCTGCGCAGGCACCCCCCAGCCGCTGAACAGGGCATAGGCAAAGGCCAGCACCAGGCCCGCTACCATTGCGGCATGTGGGGCGGGCCAGGCTAGACACATTCGGGAGGAACGCCGCCAGCACCAGCCGATCAAGGCCGAAGCAAGCCAGGCAAACATGGTGATATGCAGGCCAGAGATGCTCATCAGGTGAGCGACGCCAGTGGCCCGAAAAACATCCCAGTCTGCGCGGTCGATGACACGCTGATCACCTGTCACCAAGGCAGCCACCACCCCCGCACGACGCTGCCTGGCAGCCATCTGTTCCCGCTCAATGATGGGGTCATCCGATGCAGATAGCCGCTTCAGGATCTGGTCGCGCACGCTTTGGCGCAACTGGTCGATCGGATAGTGCCAGGTACTATCGAGTCGCTGCGGCACCGGGTCTCGGGGCCCAGCCCTGACATAGCCGTTCGCCTGAACGCCCTGCTCCCAGAGCCAAAGTTCGTAATCAAAGCCGTGCGGGTTGCGCCCTCCGTGAGGCGCCTTCAGCCGCACCAGCAGGCGCCAGCGCTCTCCCGCCCGCAGCGCCGCCACCGCACTGGAGGGTTCGATCAGGCCATCACTGCTGCGCCAGTACGCCCCATACCAGCCCAGATCCAGCAGGGCTGGCAACTTGACATCTCGGCCCTCCAGGCGGGACTGCTCGACCGCAAAACGAAAACGCACCCCGTTCTCGTTGCGCTGGGGCATGGCCGCGACCAGTCCCACCACCTCCAGGTCGCGTCCTTCCAATTGAGGGTTCAGACGATTGGCATGGAAATGCTGTGCCCGCCAGTCGGTGCTTGCAAAGCCAATCACAGCCGTTGCCAAAACAAGCCCCAGGCTGCGGCCAAGGCCAGTTGGTCGATGCCAGACCAGTAACAAGGACAGCAAGGCCAGGATCAGCAAGCCCAGGCTCATCCAAACATCCAGCAATTGAGCCTGCTGCAGCTGAATGGCCACGCCACCCAAGAACGCCAGCAGGACCAGGGCGAAGGTCTGTCCGCGGGCTGGCCTTGGGTTCGACGCTGGGTTGGGCGTTGGCAACGCGCTCATCCCCCCAGCAAGGCAGAGCGTACCGCAGCGAGCTGACGGCGAGAAACCGGCAGCAGCTCCTGCAAACCCTCCAGTCGAAGGGTCCACCCCTCGATATCGCCAGCGGCATGATGGTGCTCAAGCGCACGCATGGCCGAACGTGCCACCAGGGTATTGCGATGAATACGGATGAAATAGTTCGGGTAATGCGCCTCGATCTCACTCAGTGAGGCTGCCAGGATATGGCTTGCACTGGCGGTTCGCACGGTGAGGTATTTGAGTTCCGCCTTGAGGTAAAGCACCTCGGACAGGGCCACTCTTTCGCTGCGGCCGTGCGCATGGATGATCAGATAGGCTGAACCCAGTTCTGGCGGCAGATCCTGCCCCGCGCCAGTTATCCGCAACACTTTTTCCAGAGCTTGCTGGAGACGTTGCCGACGTACCGGCTTGGTCAGGTAGTCGACGGCCTGCACTTCAAAAGCCTGTAATGCGTGTTCGTCATGTGCGGTCACAAACACCACGGCTGGCGCTGATGTGCGCTGGCGCAAACTGTGTGCCAGCCTCATGCCATCGCCTCCGGGCATATGGATATCCAGCAGGATCAGATCAAATGCCTGTTGCGCCAGTAAGGCTAGAGCCTGACTGGCGCTGGCTGCTTCATCCAACAAGGCCATGGCGGGCATACCCGGCTCACTCAACAAGCTAAGCAACCGGCTGCGGGCCAGAGGCTCGTCGTCTACCAGCAATACCTTGAGCCCCGCACTCATGCAGGCACCTCGATCCGAACTTCAAAAAATCTCTGGTCCCTGCCACTGCGAAAATCAGCCTGCAGATCGTGCAGCAGGAAGAGACGTTGGCGTACATTCTCGAGCGCCACTCCCTGGCCATGGGCACCGTCCCCAGCCGGCATGCTGTTGCGGACTTGAATCAACACGCGACTGTTCTTACGCTGGGTCAGGATCTCGATGTGAGCGCCCTCCACGCTGGGTTCTACACCGTGGC
>JAFMJA010000081.1 GCA_017853735.1 Burkholderiaceae bacterium
AGCAAAAAGCGAGGCCGCATCTAACCGGCGCAGTTCCGCGATGTCTGAGCCCAGCGCTGAGCCGGCGCGGGTAGCGTCTTCAAGGCTGGCTAGCGGCCGGCCCGCGCCCGGGCTGTGCAGGATCGCCTGCTGGAACAGGCCACGGGCATGCGCACAGCCCAACAGCAATGAGATGGACGCCGATCCAGCTGACACGCCGAACACCGTAACCCGCGAGGGGTCGCCGCCAAAGGCTGCGATGTGATCGCGTACCCAACCCAAAGCGGCCAACTGATCGAGCAGGCCGTAGTTGCCTGATACACCTTGGGCTGATTCGGCGCTGAGTGCTGGGTGGGCCAGAAAGCCAAACAGCCCCGGCCGGTAGTTGAACGACACGAGCACCACGCCCTGGCGGGCCATGTCCGCGCCGTAGGTGCGCACATCGGATCCACTGCCACCGACAAAACCGCCACCGTGGACCCAGACCATGACGGGCAGCCGTGCCTGGGTATCACCCGTTGCGCCGGCCGGTGTCCACACGTTGAGGTACAGGCAGTCTTCGCCCATGCCGTCACCACGCAGCCTGGGGTTTGCGGCCTGTGTACAGTCCGGACCAAATCGGCTAGCGTCGCGCTCCCCATCCCAGGCTTGCGGCGGCCTGGGGCCTTGCCAGCGCAGCAGACCCATGGGCGGCTGGGCAAATGGAATGCCCAGAAAGGCATGTACCGGAGCGGCGGCGGTGCCGTCGTCGGCGGTAGCGTCTGTCACACCCCGCAAGGCGCCCAGCGCAATGCGCGCCAGCGGTCGCGCGCCCTCGGATGGGAGACTCATGGGGTCATCCGTCTGCGGATCGTTTCAGCCAATTCCAGCAATTCCTTGCCGTGCCTGGCCATGGCCTTGGGCGTGTTCACCTGGGCCGAAGCCTGTGAATTGAAAGCCATCACGGTGCGCCCATCGGCGTGAACGAATGGCACAGCCACCGAATTTGTGTTGCGCTGGAAGGTGCCGGCGGCAATACAGTAACCCTTCAACTGCACCTGCTCGACAGCGTGCTCCAGCTGGTCATGCAAGACTGGCCACTCGCGCGGGTAGGTTTCACGCAGCTGCTCATACAGGCGGTTGCGTTCCTCTCGGCCCATGGCGGCAATGCAGGCGCGCCCCATGGCGGTGCGCACCAGTGGCACGCGAAAGCCCACCCGCTGGCGTCTGTTGGGGGTCAGTTCGCCCAGCGCGTATTCCAAGTAGAGCACGCTCAGACCCTCGGCTACACCCAGGCCGATGTTGGTGCGCGTGCGCGCGGCCATTTCCTGCATCAGGGGGCGCGCCAGGGTGGGTGCAGCCTGGTTGGCTATGTAGGGATAGGCCAGGCTCACGACACCGGCGGCCAGTTCGTATTTGCCCAGTTCTTCGCGATGACGAAGGTAGCCCAGTTGGGTCAGCGTAAAGGTCAGGCGCGAGACAGTTGGCTTGGCCAGGCCGGTGATGGCGGCCAATTCGACATTGCCCAGCAGCGGAGTGTCAATCTGGAAGGCGCGCAGGATTGCCAGACCACGCGCCAGCGCGTTGTTGAAGCGCAGGTCGTCGTCCTCGGTCCTGATCTGGACGCCCTCGGCATAGTCAGGCAGCGGCATCTTGTCGCTGTGACGGGGGCGGCCCACCTTGCGGTCCGCGTTGTGATCGGGATTACGGTCCTGCATAGGGCCGGATTCTATCGGCCGGTTTGCGCTGCGGCGTTCGTCCAGGTCGCGTTTGGCCATGGCTAGAGATCGAGCACCAGGGTGCCATCCAGACTGCCTGAGCAGCAGATCATCATCACCTGGTTTGCGGCTTTTTCCTGCGGCGATAGCAGCATGTCGCGGTGGTCGGGGCGCCCCGAAAGCACCCGCGTTTCGCAGGCACCGCAAATGCCCTGTTCACAGGACGACTGCACGCTCAGCCCGGCGCTGCGCAGTGCTTCCAGGATGGTTTGCCCAGGTGCCACGCGCAGGGCGCGCGCGGAGCGTGCGAGCTCGACTGTGAAGCCACCAGTCACCGCCGCATCCACTTGGGCACTGAACCGTTCCAGGTGAATCCGTGACGAGTCGTGGCCAGCCGCGTTCGCAGCGACCTCAAAGGCGTCGAGCATGGGTGTCGGGCCGCAGCAATAGAGATGGGCTGTGGGCGGGGCGGCGCGCACTATGGCTGCCACATCCATCACCCCGCCACGCTCGGCATCGACGTGCAGGCTTAGGGCGTCGGCCGGTAGCCGCAGTGGACCGCTTGGATCTGTGAAAGCGGCATCCACCCGTTCGCGCACCCCGAAGTGCAGGGCAAAGGGCCGCCCCAGTTGGTTGAGCCGCAAGGCCATGCAGGCGATGGGTGTTATGCCTATGCCGCCAGCAATCAGTACCGACGAATGCTGACCTTCGTTCAGAACGAAGTGGTTGCGAGGCAAGCCAACCGACAGGGCCTGGCCCAGGCGCAGTTGCTCCACCAGCCAGCGCGAGCCGCCGCGGCTGGATGCGTCGCGCTTAACGCATATGAGGTAGCTTTTGCGCGATCCAGCCGGCGCAGCCAAGGAATATTGCCGCACCAGTCCGCCGGGCAAGTGCACGTCAATGTGCGCGCCGGGTACGTAGTCGGGCAGTGTGGCGCCATCTGGGGCGCCAAGTTCGATCAGGTGTGTGTCGCGCGCAACCAGATGCAGTGACTTGACTTGCAACTGCAGCAGATCGTCACGGCTTGGCAGGTCTACAGGGTTGGCCTGCCCGCCAGCGTCACCGGCGACCGACCGATCCAGTGTCCCAGTACCCATCAAGTCCACACTCCGAAGCACAGGCCGGTACCGGTACCAGCCGGGGTGCGGTAGCAGGGGAGGTAGTTCATTGATCGCAGTTGAAGGTGCCAGCTGGCGCCGGCCATGCACAGCCAGTTGCGAATTTCGGAATTGCCAGAGTTCAGCAGGTTGCGAGGGATGGATGCCAGCGCTGCCTCGTCACGTATGCGCAGCGCGTCCATAACGCGGTGGTCCAGGTCTTCGTCCACAGTGAAGTGGCTCAGTCCGCCGGATGCGAGCACACCCACGCGCAGATCACCCGGCCAGGCCAGGACCGCATCATGGATTGCACGCCCCAGCTTTAGGCAGCGCCCAGGTGTGGGTTGGTTGGGTGGGTAATAGGTATTGAGGAATACCGGTAGCACCGGTAGCGGGCTGGCCTCATCCAGCAGGCGCTTGTGCACAAAACCGAACGCATGGCCCTCGCCTTGCCCCTCAGGCAACCGGTCGGCGCAGGCAATATCGAATTGCTGCTCCACCAGGTGATCGATGACGTGCTGTGCTAGTCCGGTATGCACCGGGAACTCCCTGGGTCCCTGGGTTTCGTAGTACCGCGACGATGCGCGGCGCGCCCAATCGGGTCCCGGGAATTCACGCAAGGGCACATTGCGGATGGTCTCGCCCCGGTAGACCAAGATAGAGGGCATATTGTCGTCGAAGTAAAGCTCCTTCTGGTCGTCGCCAACGATGATCAGCACATCCAGTCTGGCGTCGCGCAGGGCATGGCGCAGACGGTCGAGTTCGGCCATGGCAGCGCTGTGGCGTTGCGCCATCATTTCGGGCGTGAGTTGGGTGGCGATGTCCGGTGGGGCGAGCTTTTCCAGCTCGGTATATGTGACAGGGTTGCCAGCCTTGTCCAGATGGGGGCGCATGCGGTCGCGCTCGATGAAGCGCGGCCAGTCTTCCAGCGGCGCGTTCAGCATGGGGGTGTGCGAGCTGCCGATTCCAAGGACGATCTGGGCCATTGAATGTGTTCCGAAGGTAATTCTGATAAGTAGGGGTGACGGTGCCAGGGTCAGCTGAGTGAATCATAATCTCAAAAATGGAATATTCATGAGGATCCTCACATGGCCCTGCGTTTCGAGTCTCTGGCACTGAACGGCCTGATGCTGATCCACCCGGACATCAGCGGCGACGATCAGGCTCGTTTCACCTATCACTACCAGGCGACCGACTTTGAGGCCGCAGGGTTGCCCAGCAACTTCGTTCAGGAACATGCTTCGCGCTACGGACCGCTGCACACCGTGCGTGGCCTGCATTTCCAGAAGCCACCCTATGCGCAGTACAAGATGGTGCGAGTGGCCCGGGGGCGAATTCACGATGTCGTGGTGGATGTGCGGCGCGGCTCGCCGACCTGGGGTCAACACGTGAGTGTTACGCTGGACGCGGAAGGCTGGCTTCAGTTGATGGTGCCACCGGGTTTTGCCCACGGCTTTTGTACTTTGGAGCCCGCCACCGAGGTCGTCTTTAGTCTGACCGAACCCAACCGACGCGAATATCTGGGTGGCCTGCTCTGGAACGATCCCGGTCTGGGCATCGACTGGCCCTGTGGTGAGCAGCCGGGCCTGCTGCTGCCGGTTGACACGCAGTGGCCGGCGCTTGATGCCTTGGCCTCACCGTTTTGAGCTGACCGGCCCCAGGCTAACCAATCTGGGTTATTGCCGGTTTTAGCTGACCATGATTGATTTCAGAACAAAATTTCATTTATGATGCCTTGATCGCAACAAGCCTTTGTGCCTCGGGTCTGGCCGCCGCCACCCTGGCACCCCGGCAGACCAAACAACAGGAGATCCATGGTGAGCATTGCGCAAGACAGCGAAGATCTAACCCGGGTGGGGCCTGGCACCGTGATGGGCCAGTTCATGCGCCAGTACTGGATTCCGGCGGGCAAGAGCAGCGAGCTCAAGGCAGATGGCGATCCGATGCGGCTGATGTTGTTGGGCGAAAAGCTGATTGCATTCAGGGATACAGAGGGCCGTGTGGGGGTGATGGACCACCGTTGCCCGCACCGCTGTGCCTCGCTGTTTCTGGGGCGCAACGAGGAAGGCGGGATCCGCTGCATCTATCATGGCTGGAAGTTTGATGTGATGGGCAAGTGCCTGGACATGCCCAGCGTTCCAGCCGGGCAGGACTTCAAGGACAAGGTGCACGCCAAGGCTTACCGCACCGCCGAACGCAATGGGCTGTTCTGGGTGTACATGGGCGATCGCGCCGACCCACCCCCGCTGCCCATGGTAGAGGCCACGTTGATGCCCGAGGACGAGGTCGACATCAGTTTTAACCGACGTGACTGCAATTGGCTGCAGGCGCTTGAGGGCGACATTGACACTAGCCACTTTGGCTTTCTGCATGCCGGCCATCTCGATCCGGATGAGATCCCCGAAGGTCATCCGCTGGAACACACGGCAGGGGAGCGCGCTCCGCAATACCACGTACAGGACACGCCGTGGGGCACCTGCTACGGCGCTTTTCGTTCGGTGCAGGATCAGGGAGCCGAGCAAACTTATTGGCGCTTTGCCAATTTCATGTTGCCGTTCTGGACGCAGACTCCCCAGGGCACGTTCTCGCGCCACATCAACGCTCGGGCCTGGATTCCGCTTGACGATTCGAACACCATGACCATTCATTGGCGTTGGCGTCGTGGCGCACCAAGCAGCGGCTTGCCGTTGAAAAGCGGCAAGCCCTTGGGAGGCAGTAGGCCCGCGCCGGACTATCTGCCGATTGACACCTCCTGGCTGGGGCGTTACCGGCTGAAAGCCAACGAAGGCAATGACTGGCTGATTGACCGCGAGGCGCAGCGCAGCAACCGCATCTATTCAGGCATCGATCACATTCCGCTGCAGGATCAGGCAGTGACAGAAAGTATGGGGCAGATCACCGACCATGCCTTTGAGCATCTGGGCCCTGGTGACTTGATGATCGCCCGTACCCGCCGCCGGGCGTTGCGCGCCGCACGTGCTTTTGCCCAGGGTGAGCCGGCCCCTGGGGTGGATGAACCGCAAATCTTTCTGGGTGCGCGCAGCGGCTTTTTCCTGGCTGATCCGGCGGTAGATTGGTTGAGTGCCTATCTCAGTCAGATCCGAGTAGCACAGCGCCCGGTAGGTCTGCCTGATGGCGTACCCGGCCCGGCTGCTACTCCCGGCGTGTCAACTCAAAATCTGGCTTCGGCCAAGTAGACCCGTTCACCCATGGTGGTGCCAGGCCGCTGCGATAGTTGCCCTGGTATTCGAGACATCTGAAACCCATGACAACATAAGGAGACAAACATGACCAACCGCCGACACGCCCTCAAGCAGATCGCCGCCGGTGCTGCCACGCTGGGTGCGCCAAGTGCCTTCGCTCAGGTCGATCAGACGCCCATCACTGTTCTGGTGGGTGCTGCATCTTCCATGGACTTTACCGCCCGTCTGATTGCCGAACAACTTCGGGACGCCCTCGGCCGACCAGCCGTGGTGCTGAGCAAGCTGGGTGCCGGTCAGCGTGTGGCACTTGGCACGGCCAAGCGCGCCGCGCCGGACGGCCGCACACTGGTCTTTGCTACCGATGGGCCCTTTACCATCTACCCTCACATCTACACAAAGCTGGACTACGATCCAGTAGCTGACTTCAGCCCGATCATTGGCGTGTCTTACTTTGACGTTGCCGTCTCGACCAACCCCCAGACTACCGGTGCCAATGACATGAAGGGCTTGGTTGACTGGGCGCGGGCCCAGCAGGGCAAGGCAACTTTCGGATCGGCGCCTGGCAATGGGTCGCTTTCTCACTTCGTGGGCATCAACATTGGGCTGGCGACCAACATTGGCTTCATGCACGTACCCTACAAGGACAGTGGCGTTGGCCTGGTGGACCTGGCCGCAGGCCGGTTGCCCATGATGATTACCGGCCTGGCCCCACAGGTCGAACTGCACAAGGCAGGCAAGATCAAGATTCTGGCGATTTCTGGTGACAAGCGTTCACCTCTGGTGCCGGATGTTCCAACGCTGAAAGAAGCCGGAGTCAATGTTTCTACTACAACGGCAACCGGGGTCTTCGGTCCCGCCAAGATACCGCAAGACATGGTCATGCGGTTGCACGACGCCATTCTCCCGATGCTGTCCAACACAACCATCCGCGACAAGCTGGCTAGTCAGGGCATGACGGTGTGGCACGCCAACCCACCCCAACTGTCCACTCACCTAGAAGAAGGACGTAAGCGCTTTGCCGCGCTGGTTAAGGCCAGCGGGTACAAGGCTGAACCTGCCTGAACCACCCTTGTTTGGTTTACCCCCAAACGGCACGACACACCACAGGAGACATGATCATGAGCATGAATCGTCGACGCACTCTCAAGTCACTGGCCGCAGGCGCGGCCGCCGCAGTGGGGCTACCCGCGTTTTCACAGACCGACAAATCACCCGTCACCGTGCTGGTGGGTGCCGCCACGTCGATGGACTTCACGGCGCGCCAGGTGGGGGACTACCTGCGTGAGGCACTTGGCCGACCTGTGGTGGTTGTAAGTAAGTTGGGCGCGGGAGGTCGTGTGGCGCTGGGCGAGCTGCGGCGTTCTGCGCCGGACGGGCGCACCCTGATGTTCTCCACCAGCAGCCCGTTGGCAATCTACCCCCACATCTACACCAAGCTCGACTATGACCCAGTGCTGGACTTTACTCCGATCGCGGGGGTGACGGCCTTTGACGTCGGCCTGGCGACTGGCCCGATGACCGGTGCCTCCGACATGAAGGGTCTGATTGATTGGGCCCGCGCGCAACAAGGCAAAGCGGTTTACGGCTCGGCGCCGGGCGCGGGTTCATCGTCGCATTTTGCTGGTATCTCCATCAGCCTGGCCACCGGTGTGCGCATGGAACCGGTGCAGTACAAGGACAGCAATATCGGCATTGTCGACATGGCCGCTGGACGACTGCCGATGTTGATCACCGGCACCAGCCCGCTGGCTGCGCAGCACAAGGCTGGCAAGATCAAGCTGCTGGCAGTGTCCGGGGCAGTGCGATCGCCGCTGGCACCCGAGGTACCGACGTTGACAGAATCAGGAATCAACACGGTCATCGTCAATTCGGCCGGACTTTACGGACCAAAAGGTTTGCCCCAGGAGATGGTCGAACGGCTGCACGCGGCTATCGTTCAGATGATGTCCCGCCCCGAGATAATTCAACGCCTGGCCGGCCAGGGAATGAGCCCCATGGTCATGGGCGGCTCGCAACTTTCGGGTTGGCTGGCCGAAGAGCGCAAGCGTTATGAAGCACTGGCCAAGGCCAGCGGTTATGTTCCGGAGTCAACATGACTCAATTGGCTGAGCAGGACGCGGCGCTGGTGGCGCGACTCGCCACCGCATTGGTGCTGCCCGAGAACCAAGCAGGCGATGCGCTGGGTGCGATCCTGGCTGAAGACGTGACCTACCAGGCCCTGGGTCGCGCAGCCCAGGGTCGAGCAGACGTGGCGCGAGAACTGACTACTGGCGTCGTAGGTGAGGGCGCACGCATGCAGCTGTGGCAGGCGCCTGAAGCCCATGGTGAACGCGTCCGCCTGGCGGGTCGCCGGCGTGCCGGTACGCGTGATCGAGAGTTTGTGCTGACATTACAGCTGGCTGCCGGATTGGTTCGCCATGTGGCCCTGCAACGCCAAGCGGCTCCGCCAGTGCCCGCTTCGGCCCTTGTCCTGCCCGAGTCAGTACGGCGCATGGTGGACAGCGCACTGGTGGAGCGTCATCCGATGCTGATGGCCTACACCACACCAGAGGGTCAGCCCATCCTGAGCTATCGCGGTTCTGTGCAGGTGGCGGCTGACGACCAGCTTGCCATGTGGATACGAAACCCGGATGGCTTGCTGATGCGCTCCATCGCGGCTAACCCGCGGGTGGCTCTGATGTACCGAAATGAAGAAAGCAAATCGACCTACCAGTTCCAGGGCCGCGCGCGCGTGAGCAACGATGCTGGCCTGCGCCAGCGCGTGTACGAAAAATCTGCCAAGGCTGAACGAGAGCACGACTTCGCTCAAATGGGTGTAGTGGTTCTGGTGGACCTGGACCGGGTTGAAGGCTACGCAAGCCTGGGCCCGTCAGGACAAGTGGATGGTATCCGGCTACTGCGCGAGCCGGTATGAATTGAATTGACCAAACTGAACGAGAGAAGAACAGATGAAAGCAAAGCAAGACAGCGAAGATCTAACCCGTGTGGGGCCTGGCACCGTGATGGGCCAGTTCATGCGCCAGTACTGGATTCCGGCGGGCAAGAGCAGCGAGCTCAAGGCAGATGGCGATCCGATGCGGCTGATGTTGTTGGGCGAAAAGCTGATTGCATTCAGGGATACAGAGGGCCGTGTGGGGGTGATGGACCACCGTTGCCCGCACCGCTGTGCCTCGCTGTTTCTGGGGCGCAACGAGGAAGGCGGGATCCGCTGCATCTATCATGGCTGGAAGTTTGATGTGATGGGCAAGTGCCTGGACATGCCCAGCGTTCCAGCCGGGCAGGACTTCAAGGACAAGGTGCACGCCAAGGCTTACCGCACCGCCGAACGCAATGGGCTGTTCTGGGTGTACATGGGCGATCGCGCCGACCCACCCCCGCTGCCCATGGTAGAGGCCACGTTGATGCCCGAGGACGAGGTCGACATCAGTTTTAACCGACGTGACTGCAATTGGCTGCAGGCGCTTGAGGGCGACATTGACACTAGCCACTTTGGCTTTCTGCATGTCGGACACCTGGATGAGGACAACGTCCCAGAAGGGCATCCGCTGCAATACACCGCGCTGGAACGCGCACCCGAATACCATGTGCAGGACGCGCCCTGGGGCACTACGTACGGCGCCTTCCGTATGGTGCAGCCCGACACACTGTACTGGCGCTTTGCAAACTACATGTTCCCGTTCTGGACGCAGACACCGCAGGGCGTGTTCGAGACTAACATCCAGGCTCGCGCTTGGGTGCCGCTGGACGACACCCACACGCTGATGATGTTCGTACGTGTCAAGTCCAAGATTCCAGGCACGGCACTGCCACTAAAGGATGGCAAGCCCCTGGGCGGCAGCAAGCCTGCACCAGATATGCACCCCAACCGCACCGGCTGGCTGGACCGCTATCAACTGGTGGCTAACGAGGGCAACGACTGGCTGATGGATCGTGAAGCGCAGCGCAGCAACCGCATCTATTCAGGCATCGACAATATCCAGCTGCAAGACCAGGCCGTGTGTGAAAGTATGGGTGCCATCACCGATCACAGCTTCGAGCACCTCGGCCCTGGCGACTTGATGATCGCCCGCACCCGTCGCCGTGTGCTGCAGGCCGCGCGAGCATTTCGCGATGGTTCGAGCGCTCCCTGCCTCGATGACCCGCAGACAACATT
>JAFMJA010000082.1 GCA_017853735.1 Burkholderiaceae bacterium
TGGGCGAATTTCAGCAATTCTTCATCGAACACATTCCACACTTCAGCTCCAGGCTGGGCCAGCACTTGAACCGCCGCCTCGGAATAGCCCAGGGTCTCATCGTGAAATCGTTTGCCCTCCAGGTTGATCTGCACGCCGCCCTCCATCATCAGTGCCCAGGTAATCAATACACCATGAGGAACAGCCCAGGAACCATGGCCCTGGTATCCACCCAGGTCGGCCAGGCGAGCCTGGAGGGCCCGCCCCCAGGTGATGGCAGATCCGTCATTTCCGGCATGCCCGGCAAAGATGGCCTGGCTCACTTCTGGCAGCCACTCACGGACCATCTGAGCGTTCCCCCCGAAACCATTGCAGGCGAGGATCAGCGCCTGGCAGCCAAGATGCTCGATCGAGCCGTCCGGCCGCTGGTAGCTGATACCGATCACGACATCATCGGCATCCAGCCAGAGATGGCGTACCAGAGCTTGGGTCAACAACGGAACCTGAGCGTTGCTGATGGCATTTTGCAAACGATCCATCAAGGCGGTGCCGGTTTTCTCAGGCACTGCATGCATCCGCCAGACGCTGTGACCTGGATAAAGAAAATCAGTCAGCAAAAGCCACTCCAGGCCGTGCCGATCCTGCAGGGCATCCAGCGCAGGGCCAATGGCCTCGCTGTAGGCCACCGCCAGATGTTTGGCTGCAGTTCCCTTGGACTTGGATTGGATATCCGCGACAAACTGCTGGGGACTGTCTGCGACACCATGCACAGCTTGTACCCGGGTGCCGGGTGCAGGTATGAACCCGGAGGACAAGGCGGTTGAGCCTGAGGGCAGCGCATCGCGCTCCAGAACGACGCAGTCGATCTGGGCATCATTGAGCATCAGAGCCGCTGTAAGACCGCAGGCGCCAGCGCCCACAATGGCCACAGCCGCATGCGGTGAACCAGGCGGTAGGGGACCACGCTTGACCAGCGCTTCGCTCATGTCATGCAGTGGGCCGGTGCAGGTACTGGCCGCGGGGTTTACCAATCACGCCACGGGTGTTGTCATAAATTTGCTGTCCGCGCAACCAGGTTTCCTCAACACGGGCTGACAGCTCCAGGCCCTCAAAGGGGGTGTAGCCCTGCGCCGATGGGGAATCCTTGGCATGGATAGTCCAGGTCCGCGCCGGGTCGAGCAGCACCAGGTCAGCATCGTAGCCCTCAGCAATATCGCCTTTGCGATTGAGCCCGTAACGTTGCGCAGGGTTCCAGGCCAGCAGGCGTGCCATCTGGTTGTAACCCAGGCCCCGACGCGTGCCTTCACTCACCAGGGCCGGCAGCAGGTATTCAGTGCCACCAAAGCCGCTCTTGGCCATCCAGATATTGCCAAAGTAGTGCTTGGGGATCTTCATCTCGTGCCGGCAGCAGGCGTGGTCACTCACCACCCAGTCAATTTCGCCCTCCATCAAGGCTTGCCATAAAAATTCAACATCCTCACGCGGACGGATGGGTGGATTGACCTTGGCCAATTCGGCGGCCGGAGAATGGATGTCCAGCAGCAGGTGGCCAATCGTGACCTCACGTCGGAAGTCGATATGGGGAAAAGTTTCGGCCATCATCATCGCAGCCTGCACTGCTTTGCGTGATGACAAATGCAACAGGTTGATGTTGGGCAATGCTGTCTCATTGGCCAGGTAGCTGGCAATGAAAACTGCCAGCCCTTCGGAGTGCTGGGGGCGAGAAGCGCTGTAAGCGGCCAGACCCATGCCGGGCTTCTTGAATGATTTGTCTTTTTCAACAATTTTGGTGTAAGCCGTCATGATCTCGGCAGTCTCGCAATGGAGCGAGAGTGAAATCTGCTGAGCGCGCTCGGGAAATTGCTCGCGAGCGGCCTGCACGCCACGCATGATGAATTCAAAGTGCGCCAGGTCATAGCGCTCATCCTTGCCAATCATCAAAAAATCACGCTGACTGTCAGATGCACCATGCAAACCGTGCGATCCGTAGAACATGAAGATCTTGAAACTGGAAACGCCATGTTTTTCGATCAGCTCTGGAATCTCGGCAATATGGGTGCTGTCCATCGGCGCCAGATGAAATCCATAATCCACATGAAAACGGTCTTTCGATATCTTCAACACCTCGGGGAAAAACTTTTTGTAGGACCCGCCCTTGTTCAGGTAGTACTGACCCGTGCGAAAGTAGTTCAGGCTGGAAGTGACGCCCCCCATGGCAGCAGCCTTGCTTTCGCTCACTGCGTCCTCATGAAGCGGTGAATAGATGCCACTGTGCATATGGGCATCGACCACACCCGGAAAAGCCAGCAAGCCCCGTCCATCGTGCACCGACTTGGATAAAACGGGATCTATGCCGGGCGCTACGCGTGCAAACTTGCCGTCCTTGATGGCGATATCGGCATGGTGCACCACATTGCCGGTTGGACGAACCACACGAACATTGCGTATCAGTTGATCATAGGTTTTAGTGTTGGATGGACTCATGGTGTAGCGCTTTCAGAATGATGTTTGGTTCCTGCAGCTTGATTTTTTGCCAGCTGTTGGCGCAGGCTTGGCAGCAGGCCACCCTTGCCAACCATGTCCAGCAAAAAGTCAGGAATGGTCTCGCAGGTGAGCCGCCTTCCATTGGATGCTTCGACCCAATCAGCCCGCTCACCTATCAGGATCTGCTCATTTTCCTCAAGAGTATGGGCCTGTTCACAGGTGATCAAAAGCAAACCCAGGTTGAAGGCATTGCGAAAAAAGAGGCCGCCAAAGAAGGGCGCAATCACCGCAGCCACACCCAGCTGAATCAGCGCTCCTGCAGCCTGTTCACGCGAGGAGCCAATACCAAAGTTCTCGCCAGCCACGATCACATCACCAGGCCGAACCAGCTGGGCAAATTCCGCTCGAATGGATTCAAGACAGTGCTGGGCAATTTTTTCGATGCCGTATTTCATGGCGTGACCGGGTGCCAGGGCATCGGTGTCGATGTTTGGCCCAAACTTCCAAACCCGGTGCGTCTTCATGCGAGTACCTCACGCGGATCCGTGATCCTGCCGCGCAGCGCGGAAGCGGCAACCGTATATGGCGAAGCCAGATAAACCTGGGCAGTTGGCGAACCCATTCGCCCTTTGAAGTTGCGCGCAGTGGTGGAGATGACTGCAGCATGGTCAGGCAAGGATCGACCGTAACCGGCGCACGCGCCGCAGGTTGTAGGCAGCAATTCAGCGCCCGCATCCAACAGCACCTGCAGGACGCCTTCACTTTGTGCTGCCAGCTGGTCTTGCAGACTGGCCGGTGCCACCATCAGCTGGATGCCAGAAGCCACTTTCTGTCCCCGCAAGACCTCGGCCGCTGCCCTCAGGTCGTCGAGTTTGGCCCCAGTGCATGCGCCGATATAAGCCACATTCAGGCGAGTGTTGCGGTGTTGGTCCACGCTGCTGGTATTGGCCGGACTATGCGGCGCAGCCACCTGCGGCGCAAGCTCATCGGCATCGAACCCGTGCCGGACGACCGAGGCACCCGGGTCAGTGCACCAATGCGTCGTATCCTGTACGTCTGCTCCGGCTTTGCGCAGCCAATCCATGGTCACCTGGTCTGGCGCAACCAGGCCAGCCTGGGCTCCCATTTCTGCGCTCATATTGGACAGGGTCATACGCTCCTGCATGCTGAGCGCTTGCACAGCCGCTCCGCCAAACTCCACCGCTTGATACTGTCCGCCATTCATGCCAAGTTTTCCCAGCATGTGCAGCACCATGTCTTTGGCCATGACGCCAGGCTGGAGCTTCCCTCCCCAATCCATCAGCAATGTCTGGGGCACGCGCAGCCATATCTCACCGGTGACCATCACCCCGAGCATCTCGGTGCTGCCAATGCCAAACATGTAGGCGCCAAAAGCGCCCCCGGTGGGTGAATGCGAATCGCCCCCCACACACAGCATGCCGGGTCGGATATGCCCGTGCTGTGGCACCACCACATGGCAGATCCCAACGCTGTCATAGACATGGGGGAGCGCCTCCGCGCGAGCCCAATCACGAGCGATGCGAACAATTTGCCTGGATTCCTGGTCCCGTTCAGGCACGTAGTGGTCCATCACCAGCACCACCTTGGACTTGTCCCAGATCGAAGCCCCCAGATCTTCCAGCATGGGCTTGAGGCGCCTTGGCCCGGATGAGTCGTGAAACATGGCCAGATCCACCCTACAGGTGACGATCTCTCCCACATCCACTGCATCTCGGCCCGCGGCGCGGGCGATGATTTTTTGCGCCAAGGTTTGGGCAAGGGCTGGCTTCATGTTGCTTGGGCCCCGGAATAACGGACAACCCGCGCCCAACGTTTGATTTCACTCTGTACAAACAAGCCGAACTCCTCTGGCGAATTGGCCACCACCCTTGCGCCTTCGGCCTCAATACGTCGACGCACCTGCGGACTGTCTATGGCACGCCGGGTCGCCTCACTGATTCGGCTGACCAAGTCCGGGCTCATGCGAGCCGGACCGAAAAGCCCAAACCAGGCACTTGATTCGTAAGCTGGCAACACCTGGGCAATCGGTGCCACATCAGGAAAGGCGGAGATACTGTGCAAGCTGGTGACCCCCAGCGCCTTGAGTTTGCCCGCACGTACATGCGACTGAGCATTGCCGATGGCGGCGAACATCAGTTCCACCTGACCCGCCAGCACATCGGCAATGGCTGGGGCAGTGCCCCGATACGGAATATTGACGATATAGACACCAGCCTGCATTTTGAAAAGTTCGCCAGCAAGATGCAAGGATGAGCCCAGAGCGCCAATGGCGAAGTTGAGCTTGCCTGGTTTTTCTCTGGCCAAGGCAATCAACTCACGCACATTGTTGACCGGCAAGGAGGGATGGGCCACCAGCACGGATGGCGACGTGGCCACACAGGTCAAGGGGGTGAAGTCACGCACCGGATCGAAAGGCAGATTGGCATAGAGCGAGGCATTGATGGCATGGCTGGTAAAACTCAGCAACAAGGTGTTGCCGTCAGGAATTGATTTGGCCACAACCTCCGCAGCAATGTTGCCCCCAGCACCACTACGGTTTTCCACGATGACAGTGCGGTTCAGCAAACTGCCCAGCTCGCTCGCCAGCGAACGGGCCAGCGTATCGGTGGAACCACCGGCAGGTGCCCCGACCAAAATGCGCACGGGCACGCTTTGCGCCTGGGTGAGGACAGGCAAAGCCGCAGCGGCGAGAAGCATTTGACGACGTTGCATGCTCATAGTCACAGGCCAAGATAGGCGCGTCGCAGTTCGTCCTTGCCCAGTAGTTGCTTCGGAGTGCCGGAAAATCGAATAGTACCGTTTTCCATCACATAGGCCCGGTCGGCAATTTCAAGCGACTGGGCTACGTTTTGTTCCACCAGCAGTATCGCCAGGCCTTGCTGATGCAGCTGGTCAATCATCACAAACATCTCTTCCACCAAGCGGGGGGACAAGCCCAGCGATGGCTCATCCAGAATCAGCAGGCGGGGCTCAGCCATTAGGCCACGTCCGATGGCCAACATCTGTTGCTCTCCGCCGCTCATGGTTCCAGCCAGCTGGGTCCGACGTTCTTTCAAGCGAGGAAAGATTTGGAACACCTTGTCCAGATTGAGATCGCGATTCTGTCGTGCACGGGCGTAGGAGCCAAGCTCCAGGTTTTCCAGTACCGAGAGGTTGGGGAAAACCTTTCTTCCTTCCGGCACTTGAATCAGACCCGCCAGAACCACCTTGCGATAGTGTGCACGGCTGATATCCAAGCCATCAAAATGCACTACACCGCTCCAGGCCGGATAGATGCCACACAGCACATTGCTGAGAGTGGATTTTCCTGCGCCATTGCTTCCCAGGAGAGCGACGGTCTCACCCAAGCGCACATTCAGGTCGATGCCGCGCAAAATCTCGACCCGCCCATAACCGCCACGCAGACCTTGAATGTCGAGTAATACTTCCTGGCTCATCCGATAGCCTATGGGTTTGTCCGCAAGCGCGCTGCCGTACCATGGCCCAGATAGGCCTGCACCACTTTTTCGTTGGAAGTCACCTCTGCGGGAGTTCCCTCGGCGATGAGTTGGCCCTGGGCAAGCACCCAGACATATTCGGCCAGATTCATGACAGCCTGCATCACATGCTCGATCATCAAAATCGTGATGCCGCTTCCTGCCAGGGCTCGTACGACAGGAATCATCTCGGCAATCTCCTGCGGGTTGAGCCCCGCCAGCACTTCATCCAACAACAGCAATTGCGGCCGTGTGGCCAAAGCACGCGCCAACTCCAGTCGTTTTCGTCCTGCCACCGTCAGGTCACCAGCGGGCTTGTCCAGCTGGGCTGTCAGGCCCACACGGTGCGCGACCGCCTCGGCGTGCTCCAGCGCAATGGCGCGGCTACGGACGTGCAGGTGTGCGCCAACGGCGATGTTTTCATGCACTGTCTGTTGCGCAAAGGGCTGAACAATCTGAAAGGTGCGTGTCAAGCCGTCTCGGGCATTGCGTTGCGGTGAACGGCCAGTAATGTCCTGTCCTTTGAAATACACCTTGCCATGGTCCGGCTGAAGAAATCCTGACATCAGGGAAAAAAGTGTTGTCTTGCCAGCGCCGTTGGGGCCGATCAAAGCGCATAAGCTGCCAGCAGGTACACCAAGGCTGACCTTGTCAACAGCCTGCAGGCCACCAAAGGCGAGCGACAGGCTTTTGAGCTCAAGCATTAGCTCAGCCATTTTTATTGTGTCTCCAAGCCCGCACCGCCTGGCCAAAACCTGCGATCCCGCGTGGAAGAAAAGTGACAATCAGCACCAGCACCAGGCCATAAATCACCATATTGATACCCGGTAACTGTCCAAAGAGATTGCGTGTGAGGTCTGCCAGGGTATGAAGCGCCAGCGCGCCAAGCACAGGCCCCCAGAGGGTGCCCATGCCACCGACAATGGCCGCTACCAAAGCTTCCACTGAAGTACCAGGTCCATAGGCCAAGCCTGGGTCAATGTATTGAAAGACCTGTACATAGAAAACCCCTGCAGCTCCCATGAGTGCTGCTGACAAGGCAATGCCACCCAGCTTGACTGCAAAGGGGTTGACGCCAACCGCACGGGCGGCATCTTCATTGTCACGCACAGCCTGCAAATAGGCACCAAAGCGCGAGTGTCGCAGCCAGCATGTTGCCAACAAGGCCACACTGACCAGGCCCAGCATCAAATAGACAAAACCCTTGCGTGATGAAAACTGCATGTTCGCGAACGATTCCTGCAAAGGCAACATCAGCCCTACGCCAGCACCCGTAAATGGCACCGACAGGGCCAGAATGCGAAACACCTCGGCAAAGGCCAGAGTCACCAGGGCGAAATACGAGCCCTTGAGGCCGTAGCGAAACGACAAAGCCCCCACCAGCACAGCGACCCCGGTGCTCATGGCGATGGCCAAGGGAAACGCAAGCCAGGCATTCAGGCCCCACTGCAGCTGAAAGATGGCCTGGCTGTAGGCGCCCGTGCCAAAAAAAAGAGCATGGCCAAATGAGAATTGGCCCCCAAATCCGCCCAGTACGTTCCAGGCCTGGGCCAACAGCGCGGCATATAGCGCCATCATCAAAAAGTTCAGCACCACGCCAGAATCACTCAGCACCGGGACACATGCGCACAGGGCAGCAAAGACTGCAATGCCGAGCAAATCCTTCTGGACCAAGCTCATGCTTTGGCTCCAAACAGGCCTTGGGGCCGAAATAACAACACCACGATGAAGATCGCGAAGATACCGATCTGGCCGAGCGACTCGCCCAGGTAGAGCCCCCCCAGGGACTCCACCACGCCGATGAGCACGCCCCCCAGGAGAGCGCCCGCAAAACTGCCCATACCACCCAGCACGACAATGGTGAAAGCCACCAGGACGAACCCGTTGCCCACCATGGGGTTGACATAAAACGCCGGCATGAGAAAGCAGGCCGCTGCCCCCAGACAAGCCAGGCCAATGCCAAAACTCAGTGCATACACATGGTCTACATCGATACCCATGAGCTTGGCGCCATGTTTTTCTTTGGCAACTGCCCGAATGGCACGACCCAGGTCCGTAGCATGCATGATCCACAGCAACAAGCCAGAAACCAACAAGGCCCCGGCAAAAGCTACCAGCTTGGGCAATGCAATCATGGCCGGGCCCAACGCAACAGTGCTCAAGGTATAGGCAGTTTCGATCGTGCGTGTGTCTGACTTGAACACCAGAAGTGCCACATTTTCCATCATGATGGACAAGCCAAGGGTCACCAGCAGGATGTTTTCGTCCTTGCCATGGCTGGCCCGGTTGATGATCGAACGCTGCAAGACATAACCCAGGGCAAACATGCCAAGCACCATGATGGGCAATGCCAGGTAGGGATCGATTCCCAAATGGACCTTGAGCGAATAAACACCGTAAAGCGCCAACATCAAGGCAGCCCCATGCGCGAAGTTGATGATGTGCAACACGCCGTAGATCAGGGTCAGGCCCAGGGCGATCAGCGCATACACCCCTCCCGTGGTGACACCGTTCAAAATGGAGGGGATAAGAATGGACAGTTCAAACATCAAGATTCATTGTGTCCCTGAACATCTGCTACGCGATCGTCCGCTGCAAGCCGCGATAAGGCCAAGACGGGTTCAGACACCCGCCTTTGGATGAGACTCGCGTGCGATCAGGCTTTGAGCGGAAACAGTGGCTCAGCCTCCCGATAATCCCTCGGGATGATGACCTTGATGTCTTTGTTCTGCACTTGTGTCATCAGCGGTTGGGCTCCCATATTCTGTCCGTTGACAAATTTGGTGGTCCCATAAGGCATGATGTGATCAGAGAAGCTGCTGTTTTCCAGGGCCTGAATGATGGCTGCTCGATCGCTGGATTTGGCGCGCTCTATCGCGTCTGCCAGAAGTCGCATGGCGGTATAAGTCATGAACACTTCATAACTAAAAAACAATTTATTGGCTTCAACACGCTTGCGCAAGGCGCCAGAGCGTTTGTCCTTGGGATTGAACCAGTGGTTGCAGTCAATGATGCCGTTGGCAGCTTCCGGAAATTCCTGGACAAACTTGTAGCTCGATGCTGCCCCACCCAGCACGGAGTAAATGGCTTTGGGACTCACCTTTTGCTGTTGCATGGTGCGCACCAATAACGCGTACTCGTTGTAGTAATTGGCTGGGATCACGATGTCAGGATTGATGGCCTTCATCCGCAGGACAATGTTGTTGAAGTCCCGGGTTGGGTTGGCATGCTTGATCACCTCTTTGACATCAAATCCATAACCTGGCAATTCTTTTGCCAATAAATTAGCGGTTCCGGTCCCAAACAGCGACTCCTCATGCACGATCATGACGGAGCGGGCAGGCTTGCCAGCAATGGTGTTGAGCACGTGCAAATTGGCCACCGCTGTCTCCGCACATTTGCGGTAGCCAGGGCCGAACCTGAAGGTATTTTTCAGGCCGCGTTCCACAATCTGGTCAGCAACACCCACATCCACCACATGCGGCAGGTTGTGCTTGGCGGCGGCTTGGGTGGTCGCCAGGCAAATGGCCGAGGCAAATGCACCGACCACCGCAGAAACACCTGCCTCGTTCATCTTCTCTATCTCAGCTGCTCCTGCCTGAGGTTGGGATTGGGCATCCCCCAACAAGGCTTCGATTTTTGCCCCTCCCATGGACTTGATGCCACCCGCCTTGTTGATGTCTTCGATCGCCATCATGGCGCCGAGCCGACACTGCTGTCCCGAGTAGGCCAGCGCCCCAGTCACCGGATGAAGCACACCGACCTTGATGCTTTTCGGCTGGGCGCCGCCAATCAAAGGAAAGGCCATGGTCGAAGCAGCCAAGGCGGTGTGGGACATGAAATGACGACGTGTACTCATGGTTAGCTCCTTTGGTTTGATCAAGTTTTGTCTTGCATTTTTTTCTAGCGCTATTGTGACATTGGTACAAGCGCCGCAAGCCCTTCATCCCTGGTACCAGCACAGGCAATGCCTATCTGCCTCTGCATGCCAGACTTTCTGGCCTGAATTCCTTGGATATTTTTGAAGTCCCAGATTTGCACATACTTTGTGCCCACAACGCGTGGGTCAGCGATTGAGGAACAGATCCTGAGATTACACCTATGGCCTATAATTTAATGACCAATCAGTCATTAAATTGCAGTGC